>NZ_CP096455.1:0-155635 GCF_054792395.1 Arthrobacter sp. Z1-15
TCCAGATTCGTTAAGTGCCTGTACGTCAATTATTTGAGTCTGTTGGTATTCCACAAGATCCTCTGCCGCCGACGCACGAAGCGCCAGATTGTATTGACCAGCCCCATTCCGCGGATCCGCTATGGATTTGTACCACCAGCCCGAGTAGATATCAGGGTATGGGTTGAATAGTTCCTTCGCGATCAAATCCGGAGCCATGTACCGCGAAGGGGCACCGGATGGGATTTTTTGGCTGAAGTTTCCAACCAGGAATTTCATGATTATCGCTAGTTTGCGTCGGTCCCCTTTTCTAAGGCCCTGTACTGTGGCCTCGCTTGACATATCAACGGCCATGATCCGCTTTGAAGATTTAAACTCCGAAAGAGCAATAAGGTCACCTTGCCCTGCGTGTATTTCGTGTACAGCGGTCAAGGGATGAACTGCGGTGTACAAGAGTGGTTCACCCACATCGTTCAACCGCCCGGCACCAATAGAGTACGGCGGGGCTGTCCATATGTCCCTGAATCTTTGTATCTCTGCTGGGGCGTCGATCTTACGCGCGCGAAAGAGGCGCGTCTCCCGTGGAATCGCCAGGTGATTGAACGGAATGACGATGGCAGCGAATCCCGGCACCTCCAGTGCTTTGTGCAGTTCACGTCTGATCGACGGTCGGTCAACAAGTTTGTCGGAAATTTTTTGGTAATGCTGAATCCTACGACGCAGATCGATTAACTCAAGCTTACGGAGATATTCATCACCCGTCCATGCAACTTCGCCTTTAGGCGGTCTAATGCGTAGAGGTGCATCTGTCTGAATTTGACTATCGGCGGAATCGGACTTTATAAAACCCACGTTGTCATAGTCCTCGGGCATTCCGAAGAATCTTCTCATCTTTTGGTCATGTGGTTTTTCTTCAGTTGTGTAGCGGCGAAATTCGGAAAGAATACGGGGATCGAAATCATCAGCAGAGGCCATAGTTTATTGTCCTACGCCATGGGGGGGCAGGCGCCTTCCCATGGGCTGATTGGAAAGCCCCGAGCAGCCGCGGCCGGCTCAGCTCGGACGGCATCAACGCCTACCCGCGCTGCTGTCCTTTGCACTTGGCATGGGACCCGCCCTAAGACGGTTTCGGACGTGGCATAGCGAATGATTCAAAACCGGTCAAAAACTGATGTGACAAACATCGCACGTAGCCGCTGATGTAATCGGCCTCGCGCCGCACACAAAAGGGCATGCAGCTGCTAGAGATCGCCTTGTCCTTCATCCACCCGTCCATTGGAACCACCGGGGTATCGTTCCCCTGGTTGTGTGGCTTCTGGCTCAAGTTTCTGGTTGTCCACCTTCACGCCATACGAAGGCCGTCAATCCGAACCTCTGTCGCGCTCCGCAAAGCTTTCCCGGGGCACGCCCACCGGTTTCCCTTTCCAGACAGAACGCAGCGATGCTGCTTAGGGCAGTTCGCAGTTGAATGCTCAGGAGACACGAGTGCCGGGGCTGGGGGCTTTAGCCCACTGGGCGCCTCGCGGTTCCGCGTTGGTAGAAATGAGAGAATACGGAACAGAGGGGCGAATCCCGGAGGGTGCCCTCGAATTCAGAATGGGGGACAATGCCGAACGCTTCCGACATGCGGGTGGCCGACTTACTGGAGAAGTACAAGGAACTACCTGCACCTAGGGCGTACTCGCGACTCTACGAGGACGTTGCCACCTTCGGGCACATGCTGGCTGTCCTTCACGGTCAGCTGAACAGTCATTTCCAGGGGATCAATGAGCGGGCAAAGGATAAGCGGGACTATTGGGCCCCTGCCAGCAGGGAGCTACTGGCTCTCATTGAGGAGCTACGACAGGACCTCCACGATGCTAACTTGGCCGGGTTCGAGGTGCACCTCGTCGAGTCCTATGAGTTGGCCCTCGAGGATGCAGAAACGTGGCTCAGGAAGAGTAACGGAAGCCCCATCCCCGACGACTACAAACCAGTTGAAATCTTTCGATACGCCCAGGCCTTCACTTTCGGTGACAAGTCAATCCGCTTGAAGAAGGAATCGACCCCACTGAAGCTGACGATGGTGGGCAGTGGATCGTACGCAGATGTCTACAGCTACGTCGACCCGGACTACGGAGTGAAGTACGCGGTCAAGAGGGCAAAACGTGGGATTGATGCTAGGGATCAACAGCGATTCCGGCAGGAGTTTGAGGTCATGAAAAACCTGAGCTTCCCCTACGTGGTTCAGGTGTTCAAGTTCAATGAAAAGCGCAACGAATACTACATGGAATACTGCGGTGAAACGCTGAGGCAGTACATCCAGAGCCGAAACACCAAGCTCAGTTTCTCCACACGGAAACGCATCGCTTTGCAGTTCCTCTACGGGCTCAACTACATCCACACAAAGGATCTGCTGCACCGAGATATCAGCCTCCAGAATGTGCTGCTCAAGACCTACGACAATGAAGCTGTCCTCGTGAAGTTATCCGACTTCGGGCTTGTGAAGGACAAGTCCTCGGAGTTCACTCGCACACACACGGAAATGCGCGGAACCATACGGGACCCAATGCTTCACGACTTCAAGAGCTACGATCTCGTGAACGAGATGTACTCGGTTGGGTTTGTGCTCTCGTTTATCTTCTCCGGCCGGGAATCACTCCTCTCGGGCCACGGAGAAGCGGCAAAGCTCGTTCAGAAGTGCTCGTCTCATGACACCTCTCAGCGCTTTGCGAACGTTCTAGAGGTCATAGCCGCGGTAGAAAAGCTTGACATCAAACCAGATCAGGCGCCCGCCTAGCTCACGTATCAAGAAAGGCCGGCGCATAGGTACCGGCTTTTCTTGATTCTCCCTTGGGCAAAGGAAATCTGTGGTTTAGCTTGGCTGAACGGTTGTTGAGGATGTCAACAACGATAGGAGACCACTTCCGCAGCCCCACATCCACACTCTGGATCAAAGGAAACGTTGGGCTAAAGGATGAAGAAGCGGAACAGCTTCGGAAGCACATAACCGGACGCATTTAGGGCTAAGCGCGTCTGTCAGTCGCGTTCCTGCAGACATATGCCGATAACAGCGCATAGGTCAGCAAGCGATGCCCACACCATGCCGCCCAGAGAAAATGTCCGCACCGATAGCGTTCACTCAAGAGTTTCGGGACGGGATTCAGGGTGGGATGAGCCGTGGTATCTGCTTGCGATTACGGTGGATCCGGGAGATGATCAGGTTATGAGCCAGACAGCATCTCCGGGCATCCGCGCCTACCGCGACTCCATCAACCTCGAGGTTGCACCCCTGGTCGCTGAGCTCCGCGACATGCTCGGCGCCAGACTTGTTGCCTATCTGGCAGGAGTCGGAGAAACCCGAGCGGTACGGCAATGGGCGGAAGGAACCCGCAGAATGCCTGCCGAAACCGAAGCGCGATTGCGGCTGGCCTACCACGTGGCCGGCATTATCCTGGAGTCCAACGGCCCCCGGATCGCACAGACATGGTTTCAGGGCATGAACCCGCAGCTGGAGGACCGCTCCCCCGCGCGCCTGATCCGGGAAACCAACCCGGATCAAAGCGGCCCTGAAGTTCTGGCCGCCGCCCGCGCGTTCGCCCGTCTGGGATGAAATTCGCTGAACTGGATCAGCGTGTCTGGCGTGTGGGATTCCTTCCCCAGCCCTGGGAGTGGTCAGACTGGCGGTGGGCCGGCCCGGACGGACGGTTCAACGGCCGATGGGATCCGCTCGACCATGGCCTCTACCGCACGGTCTATGCCGCGGACTCGCTCCTGGCGTGTCTGGTGGAGCTCCTTGCACCGCACCGGCCCGACCCGTACCTGGTGGCAGAGATCGATGACATCGTTGAAGATGACGCTGATGCGGAGCAGTTCCCCAGCGCACGTCCCGGCGAACTGGACCTTGATCAGTGGCTGGTGAACCGGGTTGCCGGCACAGCCCGCCTGACGGGCCGCTATGTTGATATCACCGCCGCCGAGACAGTCGCAGCTCTGCATCCGCTGTTCAAAGGCAAGGCTCTGGCCTACAACCTCAAGAACTTCGACGCCGCGGCACTGAAGAACGCGGAAAACCGGCTGCTCACCCAGGAAGTTTCACAGTTCCTGTGGACGCGGAAAAATCCCGACGGCACTGATTTCTGCGACGGAATCCAGTTCCGCTCCCGGCACGGCGATAACCTGCTGCTCTGGGCCGTATATGAGCGCGACACCGACGGGCAGACCAGCGCGCACATTACCGGCATCGAACTTGAGGATCTCAATTCCAACACCCCAGAACTCCGGGCCGCCCTGTCCCTGCTGGGGCTCTCCTCCCGCTGAACGACCGGGCTGGTGCACCGTACGAGAGATAAATGACGGCGTGTCGCCGATGGACCGTGTCCACCATAAATATTCGGATAGGCTCAGAAATGCGGGGCGATGATTGCCCTTCCCCCGGGGTGTGTGCCCCGTAGCGGTTGTGGAACAGCTGGAACTGCTCACAGTCCGCTGTGCGGGCCTGGCTGTCTGCTATTTATGCCCCGGCAGCGGCCAGGCCCGCACACCATTATGGGACCTCAACAGTTGCGCTTGTTACCCGTTAACCAAGCAGGCCTGTCTGTTTAGGCGTTGGCCGCTTGGTACGCCTCAATAATGCTCTTGCTGATTCGCCCCCGGCTGCTGGTGCTGTAACCGTTCTGCTCAGCCCATTCACGAATCCGGTGCGTTTCACCCCGCGCGGAAGTTTTGGACCGCCGCTGAACGCCTGACCGGCCGCGCACTTTTCGTCCCTTTTCCACGTAGACGCCGAACTCCTCGCGCAGCTGATGGGCGTTCTGTGCTGTTAGGTCGATTTCGTACAGGACGCCATCCAGACCGAAGGTGATGGTCTCTGCGGCTTCTTCGCCGGTGATGTCATCAAGGAGCTGTACCTGTACACGCTGTGCCATAGTGATCGCCTAAGTTATTTGAAGGGATAAAGGTCGGGCTCGAGACTCCGCTCCCCCCAGCGAACCAACCACCCATTCTAGTCCGACGCCAGCATTCTCCTATGCTCCTGGAGCGGCCGGGCCCCGATAGCGACCATTTATCAAGCGATCGTCCCGGGTCAAGAGGACGCACGAAACTCACCCTGAATGCACTATTCGTTCGGACATGATTCGTGCCACCTTCCGTGCAGCTCAGTTCACGGAAGATCGCCCTAAAGCTGATTTCAATCCGGGGCCTACCGTAGGGTCCGTCAAGGCCTAAATGCCGCCGAAACCCGCCTTTTCGACTTCCCCCGTTACCTTTTTCGTAGCCCGTTCCTGATGCAGGATATGGGTGTGTTGGCCGGTCGGTTCCGGCATGGTTTTTGCCCCCAGTCATCCATGATCCGGGGGGGGTGTTGCCACCGGAACCGGCTTGGCGGCCGGGGAATCGCTAATAGAGGCACGACCAACGAAGCCATTCGTAACGTGGATGCGACTTCCTGCCGCCCTGACCAGCCAACGCGTCAGTCTCAGCACGAGCTACCGGGGGTAATCATGATCTTGGAGCAAGAGAGCATCGACGTTTTCCTTGGCCTGGACGTCGGCAAAACCGGCCACCACGCCGTGGCCCTGAACCGGGCCGGGAAGAAGCTCTACGACAAAGCCCTGCCGCAGGACGAAACCAAAATCCGGGACGTCCTCACCAAACTCGCCGGCCACGGCTAAGTCCTGATCGTCGTGGAGCAACCCGCGATCATCGGTGCACTGCCCGTCGCGGTCGCCCAGGCCGCCGGAGCAGCCGTGGGCTACCTGCCGGGACTGGCGATGCGCCGAATCGCTGACCTTCACCCGGGCCAAGCAAAAACCGATGCCCGGGACGCAGCGATCATCGCCGAAGCCGCCCGGACCATGCCACATACACTGCGGTCGGTGGAACTGGACGATGAAACCCTGGCCGAACTCGGAGTGCTCTGCGGGTTCGATGACGACCTCGCCGGACAAATCACCGCCACTTCCAACCGGATCCGCGGACTCCTGACCCAGATCCATCCCGCACTGGAACGGGCATTGGGCCCGCACCTGGACCACCCGGCGGTGGCGGACCTGCTCACCCTGTACCCAACTCCCGCGGCATTGAAGACCGCCGGCCGCGGACACGTCAAAGCACGGTTGAAGAAGCACGCGCCACGAGCTGCTGATCGTCTCACGGAGGCGGTGTTCGCGGCCCTGGACCAGCAGAGCGTCGTGGTCGTGGGCACCGGTGCGGCCGGGATCGTGCTCCCCAAACTCGCTGAGCAGCTCCTGGCGCTGCGCCGGCAACGCGACGAGATCGCGGACCAGGTCGAAGCCCTGGTGGAGGCCCACCCTCTTTACGAGGTCCTGACCTCGATGCCCGGCATCGGCGTCAGGACCTGCGCCCGGATCCTCACCGAAGTCACCGGCAAACACTTTGCCTCCGCTGCCCATCTGGCTTCCTACGCCGGAATCGCCCCGGTCACCCGCCGCTCGGGAACCTCCATCCGGGGTGAACATCCGAGCCGGAGAGGCAACAAGAAACTCAAACGAGCGCTGTTCCTCTCGGCCTTCGCCGCACGGCATCATCCGCCCTCAAGGGCGTATTACGACCGCAAACGCGCGGAAGGTAAAAGCCACAATCAAGCGATTATTGCTCTGGCCCGGCGTCGCTCCGACGTCCTCTTCGCGATGCTTCGCGACGGAACCCTTTATGAAGACCCGGCGCCTAAGAATCTGCCCTCAGCCGCTTGACGAAAACCATAGAGGCACCCCCCCGACGCTGACTGGTAATCCTGTTATAAGAGTTCAGTATCCGGTTCTCCTCTTCGGATGCCCACACCAGGTCTGCCGGCCCGTGGCGCGCGGGTCTCCGTCAGCAGGTTCTCGATTGCAGGTTCCACCGCGGGCGGCCGAGGGATTGCGTTGTTTCCTCATCACCTTGGCAGATGCGGTCGAAAAACTTACATCTAGGCCGGTCAGCTGAAATTACGCTAACATGACGGGAGTGAGCCCCATACGACGTAGGCCGGGAGAGCCGATCTACACAAACCTCCGCGTTCTTCGCGCCGAGCGGGAAATGTCCCGCCTTGATTTGGCTGAGCTCATCGGCGTGAATCTTCAAACCATCGGCGCTGTCGAACGAGGCGACCACTACCCGAGCTTGGACCTCGCGTTCCGTATCTGCGACGTGTTCGGCCTCACGGTGGAAGAAGTTTTCAGTCGCGTTCCCTTCACGCCCAGAGGATCCTCGCTCCAAAAGGACACTAAGACCGCAGATATCGTCACGGTTCATCATGAAAGGGACGTCTCCATATGAGACCTACGCCCCAGGCGCCGACTCGAATCCGAAGCTTTGCTGATAGATTGTCTATTCATACAAACCAATTGCGACGACGCTTTCTCGTCGCCGCAACAGCACTCGTCTTCACTGTGGGGGCTGGGTATAGCTCGATTACGGGAAATTCATTCTTGTTCGAAACCGCCGGCGCGGTGTATTTTCTCTTGCTGTGTGTGCTGTGGATCGCTCTCCGCGCACTGACCGGCGATGTTGCCGAAGGCAAGAGTGAAGCCTTGGATGAGTGGGAGTCTGGGCTTCGTGACAGAGCCGGGCGGATCGGCCACCTCTATGCGATTTGGTCGGGTCTGATCATTACCGTTTTCCTTTACCTGTTTCGCGGAGACGTCGACCGGTTCGCCGCTGGAATTGAATTATTAGCGATGAATGTGCTGTTGATTGCCATATTGCCCTCCGCATTTTTAGCGTGGACAATTCCCGATCCCGATGCCGGAGATTCACTCTGAACTGCTGGCAATAATAAATCAGCAGGGCGACAGAGCATTACTGGGATGTCAGCGCAATGGTCACCTCGTCCTCCGTAAGGTAGTCGGAAATCGCTCGATTGATATCGTGGATCCCGACGGAAGCGAGTTCCTGCCGGTACCGGTCAAGCCACAAGGGTTCCACGCCGGAAGTAACAATTCCAACTAGTGCCGTTGCTCGCTCGGCTTGGGTCTGTACAGACAAATCCCAGTACCCGAGGGCGAATATTCGGGCTCGCTCTATCTCGGCCGGGCTTAGCGGCTGAGAGCGCAGAGTCGACAATGAAGAGCGAACTTCTTGGAGCAGCTGCTTGCTCTTACCGAATTCCGCCTCGGCCTGACACATCCACCACGTTGTTCGGCCGAGTCCGTCATAAGAAAGTGTCAGACCGTAAGAGATGCCTTTGTCCCTCAACGTGCGCGACAAACGGGACGGCTCGTAGCCCGCCCACGCAAGTAGGCCGATCCTCAAGGCAGGATACATCGGAGAGTCCAGAGAAGCGGCCGGACCTATTACCCCGATCTGAACTCCTGTATGTCCAGAATCGAGGCTAGATACCAAGCCTGTTCGCACCGGAGGTGACAGATCCGCAGGAGTAGCTGGGTCAGCCAATCTGTCAGTCGTCCAGGACCCGAAATAATGCATCAATCGCTGGGAAGCGTAGTCGGCGTCCCATTCACAGAGTAAAATAATGTGCGCATCGGTAGGCCGGATATGGACGGCTAGCGCCTCGGCGACATCAACTAGTCCCATCGCTGCAATTTGCGCAGGGTCAGCCCTCGGTGGGAGAAAATCACCAAAGCGGTAACGGGCGGCACTCTCGATAGCTGTTGCCGGCGATCCCGCTTGTAAAGATCCCAAAGCCGCCTGCTGCAATCTTCGCAGCTCCGAGGTGTTTATCTCTTGTTTCGTGACAGCCGATGCAACAGCGTCGAGCAGCGAGTTAAGATCGTTTACGAGACACCGGGCTATGATAACTAGCAGGTCACCGACGACCTCCACCGTTGCTTCTGCACCGAGGGCGGACGCCGACTCTGCGAGACCCATCTCGCAGCCCTGTGCCGGCGACAAACCGATTACCCGCTTGACGATCTCGAGTTCCGACGAGGATCCAGTTATTCGAGGTCGCAGAGGAATTGCCAAGCGAAATTCCGCTAGCGGTACTCGGCGGTGCACGCCGGTGTGGAGAGTAAGTCCCGATTTCATCGAACGGGTTTGCAGCTGATTATCCACGGCGGGCTGTCGTGGATAATACCGATCCCCAAGGTTGTTCTATGATCGCACGAGCTTGAGCAGCTATATCATTCGGGAGCACCTCGGCGAAGCGCTCCCCGAGGCTAGAGTAAACCTCAGTTGCTTCGAAGAGCGCTTGAGACCTGGCCAAACCGGTAGCGCGATTAAGCAAACGGTCATCATTCAGGTAATAGCGCGTCGCGCATCGTTTCTTAGCGCGGACCAAGTCAGAGGGTGTGAAGCCTGCATCAGCATGCAGCTGTAACTGCTCAAGGAAAAAATCAGTGAAGCGGGCAACTGGGACTTCGGTACCGAGAGCCGTCATAGCCACGCCCAAATCATTATGCGCGATGCTCAACGAAGTGCCTCTGAATCCGGTGACCATCGTTATGGGGAGCATTTCGTTTGCCGTCCACATGTTTCGGTCGCGACTCGCAGTTTCCGTGATCAACTCCCCGAGTACTGCCGCCGCGCAGTAGCCGCGTGGGTCGGTCGCGGCATTGGGGAGGTACCATCCGATGGCCGCTAGGATGGGGCCGGGCGAGGAACGCTCAACCTGCACGAGAATAGGGCTGTTGTTCCGTTGGGTGCCTACAGACCCCATCGATGGTTCATCGGCCTCCTTCTCCGAAGGTGCCCGCCAATTCTGCGCAATTGAATTCTCTACTTCCTCGATTGTTCGTTCGGCATCGATCGGCCCCGCAACCGCGATAACCCCTCCGTGTGGCAGATACCTGAGGCCTAGGAACGACTCGCAGTTGCGTGCCGACATACGCTCCACCTCATCGATGTCTCCGAAACCATCTTCGAGAATGGTCGTCAGCGGGTCTAGCGCTTGGGCCATGTGAGCCCAAGGAAATCCGCTTATGGGGCTACGTCCCCGAGAGCTGATTTCCTCGATGACCGTTCGTCGATGAGCTTCAAACGTCGCGGGATCAACCGCGCAGCGGCCGCCGAAACGGGTGGCCTCGGCTTTAATTAGCTGCCTGCGGCTCTCCGCGGGAACAATAGACTCAAAGACGGTAAGGTTCCGCTCGGTGACGGCGTTGGTCGCACCTCCGAGGTCGATGATTGTCTGGGAGAAATCATTCCTTGGGGCTGGTTTGAAAATCACGTGTTCAGCTACGTGAGCACTTCCAGAAAGACCGGGTGGATCGTCGGCGAAGCCTGAAGCGATCACGACCGTGGTGGTGACGACGGCGCTGGCTGGCTCTGGAATCACAATCAGCGATGTTCCATTCGACAGCGCGGTTATGATGCAGCTTGACTGTTCTGCTTTTGGGAGCATCGACTGGATCATCGGGAGAGCGCCTCGCTCAACCTGACTCGACGCCCCATTCGTAGTACAGAATTGGCATACACGCGCCCCGCTAGCCTTGCAAGGAACACTATTGCCAGGATGTTCAGCGTGACGGCTAAAAGCGAGTGCCAGAGCGGCACTCCCAGAGCAATTTGTATCGGCATCATCATCGGGCTGAACGGCGGGAGGATGGAGAGTGCCTGCAACCAGAGATTGGCTGGGTCAGCGGGGACGAATGTGACCCCAATGATGAGGGGAATACCGATAAGGAGCAGGGTTGGCTGGAAAATGGAGCTTACCTCCTCCTGACGAGACACCATCGCTGCTGCCGCCGCAAGCACAGTGCAGAACAACAGATATCCCAAGATATACCAGGCTATTCCCCACCCGAGCGCCGAGGTGACTTCAATGCCGTCCGGAATTACATCGGCAAACAAGGCAACACCTAATGATACGACGACAATAATAATGAGCTGTAGAAGCCCAACGGCACCAATCCCCAATACCTTTCCAAACATTAAATGCCATGGCTTTACAGTGGAAAGCAGAATTTCTACGACTCGTGTCTGCTTCTCTTCCACTACTCCTTGCGCGACGGCGAGACCGAAAACCAAAGTAGATAAGAATATTAACATTACGGTTGCAAGGCCGACGGATAGTTTCAACTGCTGCCCCGTCGGCTCTGGATCGAGTACGCGAATCTCCGGGAGCGCCCCCTCGAACGCCTGCTCGCGCTCAGCTGCTCCGACCTCAATATCATCGAGTAATTCTGCGTATGCCTGCCGTTCCAGGGCGAGTGAAATCGGTGCAGCTAGTCGTGGGTCCAACGTTTGGGTGACAGTAATTATGGGTTTTCCCGCGCGGTCGTGGATCACAGCATCCACAGAGCCGTCTTCCAGAAGGTCCGGAAAGCCAGAGGCGTCGACGTTGACGAACTGGATTCCCGAGTCAGGTCCTCCGGCAGTCTGTTCCACGGCAGCGCCGAACTCTTGTGCTTCGCTCGTGATACCGACAGTAATTTTTTGAACGTCGTTGACTGTCCAAACCACGTAGGCCATTGCCAGGACCGAAACAAGGATGCCGATTGTTCCCAAGACGAAGCTCCGCGCCTGAGTTCTAGTACGTATCTCTCGTCGGGCTACAAGCCAGACCTTTCTTGTTTCGCTTTGGTTTTTCACTCCAGCCGTACCTCCGTTGTATTCACCTTTCATTTCACTATCTCGCCCCGGTGAATATTTTCGGCTGATAGGCCGTCTTGTCGATGCTCCATTAGCGACCTATAAATTTCTGTTAGACTCGGCTGTTCCGTACGGATGGATAGGATGCCGCCGTCCGAGGATGCTCGCCTAACAAGGTGATCGTGGTCTTTGACGCTTTGCGTGTCGATAACAACCATTTTGTCGGTCCACTCTAGAATTCGGAGGTCCGCTACATTGTTTGGCCATGTCCACATGCCTGCGTCGCCTTCGACGACAAGCCGGGAACCTGCCGCCTCTCTGATCTGTTCAACCGTGTCATGCAAAAGGATCCTTCCTTTGCTGATGACAGCAAGGCGTGTGCATACCCTTTCGACGAGTTCCAGTTGATGGCTGGAGAATAGGACAGCGGTGCCTCCTGCGGCTTGTTCGGCAATTACTTCAGACATCACATCGACAGCCAACGGGTCAAGACCGGAGAACGGCTCGTCCAGCACAAGCAGGTCGGGTTTGAAAACGAGTGCTGTTGCTAGCTGCATTCGTTGTTGGTTCCCCAGGCTAAGCGCCTCGACATGGTCTTTTGCTCGTTCAGCGAGTCCAAGACGGTCCAGCCACTGCTTGCTCTCTCTACGGGCGTCCAGGCGAGTGAGACCGTGCAGTTCGGCGAAATACTCTAGCTGTTCAGCAAGCGCCATTTTGGGGTACAGACCACGTTCCTCCGGCATATATCCAAAAGTCTGACGTGCGTCGCTGTCAACAGGTTTCCCACGCCAATAAACGGCACCCTGATCCGAGTTGGTCACTCCCATTGCTATTCGCATGGTCGTGGTTTTTCCTGCGCCGTTTCCTCCGACAAAGCCGCAGATCTCTCCTTCACCGACTTCTAACGAAACATCGTTGAGGATTTGTGCTGCGCCATAACATTTGGACACTGAATCGATTCGAAGCATGTGGTTCTTTCTTTCAGCGGAGTCGAAGGGCTAGCCGGTTACCGGTGCGGACGGCACACTGTGGCTTGGTCGAACCGGTGTGGCCGGGTTGCCCAGTCTGCCTGCTTCTTGGAGTATGGCGACAAGATCGTTCATCGCAGCGACAACTCCTTCGGTGGCCAAGACGCCCCCGACGTTTAGCACGACTTCGTCTACGCCAGCCTCATGGTATCGCTGGATTCCCGCCACGATTTCTTGTGGGGAGCCAGTGAGGAACGCTCCGTGTGTGACTAGCGCTGCAGCGTCATCTCTGAGTGTTCCCTCTCCGATCGGGAGTCCTGCTCGCCGCAGCATCTGGACATAATGTGACGCCTCCAGGTGACGGTGTGCCGAATGAAGTGCCAGCTCCACAGGATTCCTGCCCGATTTCTCCGTTGCGACTTGGACAACTGCTGTGAAGTGTGGAACTGAGCGATCCGCGCTAAGAGCCCCTTCCAATAGTGCTGGGTGTAGCACCTCTGCCACGTATTTTGGCGGCGTAAGCCACGAAATCGCTTGGTCCGCAATCGCGCCCGCGGTTACTGCCATTCGAGCACGCAGCACACCTAGCCCGATAGTAACCTCGGGATGTTCAAACGGGACTAGGCGTCCCGTATGACCGAAGTATTCTCCCTGAGAATCAAGGAATTGACCTTGCAAGAGGCCACGCATTATAGCAACATATTCCGAGATTGCTGTTCTTGGGCTTGCAAATGGGGTACCGCGAACTGCCGCAACGAATGAGGGAGTTGCGGCACCTATTCCGGCAACAAAACTGTGCCCGGAGAGTGCCGCTATCGAGCGCGCTGATACGGCAGCATCGAATGGCTGCCGAAGTGGTGGTGCAAGCGCAACGCTGGTTCCTAAAGGAACCTCTATCCCTGCTCCGACAAGGTAAGCCAATAGATGGTGCGTTTCGATATTAAGGGACTGCCCTATCCATAGGCGTGCTCCGCGGGTTTGGGAAACTAGTTTCCCGAACGGCAGGATCAATTTTGGGTCCGTGGGCTGGATGGGAAATATCACGGAAATATCGCCCTTTGATCCCGGTATTCTGACGCTCATTCTAGTGACTTCTGATATACCGATACGTGCCGCCCGCTGTCAGCAGTGAAAGGTGTACGTTCCCATCCTCCTGATCGTTCAATCAGTTCGAGCCCGGCTTGTGCCGCCATCAGGTCAAGCTCACCAGGCCAAACATAACGAATGAACTCGGGGATGACCCAGGGTGCGGAGCCGTCCAAGACCGTATGTATGACAAATACGACTTGCGAGGTTGTATCCACGTTGATGGTGTCGAGCATTATCGATTTCTCGCTCAGATTGCGGAACGCATACTCGGTGGGGCGAGCTTTGACCATAACCATCGGGTCGAAAGCCTCGATAACGACATAGCCTCCGGGCCGGGTGTGCTTGGCCAGATTGTGCATCAGTGACTGTTGCTCTTGCTGCAGGCGCGGAGCGAAGAAGGTGTTCAGAACCATGATGACGGCATCATAGTGCTGGCCTAAGTCGACGGTAATGAAATCCGCTTGGGTGCAAGCGACTTCACTGCCGCCTTCACGCTCGGACAGTTTCTTGAGCATGCGCTCCGAAATATCCACGCCGTGGACTCGAGTGCCCGATGCTGCTAAAGGAATTGCAGTGCGCCCCGTACCCACGCCCATCTCCAGCACAGCCGCGTCGGCACCAACGAGTTCGTTGATGAAGGAGCACGAAAGTTCGACATCTGGTGTATGAGGGTAAACTTGGTCATAGATGTCAGCGAAAGAATTGCCGTAGGCGCTTGCGTCCTCGATGCTATCGAGAATGATCTGATGTGCCATTTTTCTCTCCACGTTCGGTTGTAGAAGGGATGGGGAAAGGAGATTCGGGGGACGAAAGGTTCCGCCATGGTGCTGTCGGGTCGATGTTTGCTGCTGTGAATCGCCTTGCTACGAGTTCTTCACGCACGGCCTTAGTGAGTGTTTGCTCAACAAGTGTCCGGGCCAGAACTGTGGCCCGGTGTTGCCCGAAGCTAAGTCCTTGCATGCCAGGCGATTGGTCCACTGGGTCCCAGCTGAAGGCAACGCCCTCCGCCAATCGAAGCGCGAATCCGGAAGTAGAGGTGCCGAGCCCAGCTGTACCTTGCAGATGGGCTGCAAGTTTATGTTCGACGGGCGCTGCCTCATTCGGCAAATAGACGACAATCGCGTCTTGCCGAGGATAGAGGGCGGGTGACGAAAGTACCTTGGCCTGGTAGCGAACGTTTGAGGTTTCAAGAAAGGTAAGGACCCTTCCCCAAACTGCTGGCGCACTTTTTGCGTTATCCACGCCGATAAACATTCTTCGAACGGCTGGTGTCGCAGCCCAGCTGCCCAGTGACCCTGAGACCATGAAGAAACCGGGGGACAACGCGGGGCGGGAGGACTCCACCTTCAGCGGGACCACCGCACCGACTTCCGGAACAACGTCTTTCAGCACCCTGGTGCTGAGCGCACGGACTCGTACACCCATATATCGAACGATGAGATCACCATGTCCGCTGTCCTTCTCGATTAGCGTGACATCTTGAACGGAATCCGTATGAGGTACTTGAGCAGCGAGAAGGTTCTCAAATCCTGACTCACGCAGGCTTCGAGGTCTCGTGGTCTCCGTTTCAGCGTCATCGCGGCCCAGGTGAAAATGTTCGTAGATGGCGTAGGTCAGACGCGCCCGCATCTCGCTGGGTGACTCGGCTGTCAGCTGCCTAGAGGCAACCTGCGCAGTCAGAGCATCGGCCGTCAAATCAATGGTATTGAGGATGTCGTGGAGAGCTCTGCTGAGGAGCGTTGTCGATCTAGTGCTCATGGGTAGACATCTCTGCTTTGGATGCGCCCATTCCCAGAAGAGAGGTCACGTTCTTGTAGCCAATGAGGACAGAACGGCCCACTCCGGCGGCCGCGCGTGCCGGGGCTGTGAGCTCTGCCCTCTCGGCTGCACTTGCGAGTAACCTATCGAGTAGGTGCCAGCCGGCGAAGGCGGCCGCTCGCTGGGCAAGTTCTGGGTCTGGGTCGCGTTCTTCGCAGTACGCAGCCCAAAATGCAGACATCATAGGCATGTTCTTGCGGAGTAGCTTCACCCCGTTCTCCACGAGTTGTTCGTGTGTCACCGACGACTGGGAGAGATCATCTCTGCTTTCGATTCCCTCAGCCATTGTGTAGGCCGAATGGAACAGCCATTCACCAATCCATCCTCCAACGTCCCGGGCAGGATCGCCGAGACGGAATTCTTCCCAGTCGTTAAGGTATAGGTTCCCATCGCTCACTATAAATTGGTCCAGGCGTAGGTCCGCATGGATCGCCGTTTGTGGGGCGTGCGCTTCATTGCGACGCAGTTCCTGCAATGCGGAAACGAGCTCTTCGTCTTCTTGGATGAGCCGCCAGGCCTGAAGCTGTGCAATGCTGAATGAGGAGAGACTCAACCAAGGTAAAGCTGTCAGCCACGGGAGCGGGGGCATCGGCGCAGGGCTTTCATCTATGGTGATATCTTCTGTTTTGAGCGAATGGAGCGTGGCCACCGCGGTTCCAGCCTTGCGAGCATGCTCAACCGTAAACTCGCCGTCGTCGACCATCTCCGCCGCCGTACGTGAATCGGGAATGTACTCGAACACCGTCATCCGATCCGGGACGCTCCAGCCCAGGCATTTCGGCACTAGCAGCCCCTCTCCTCCACCTGCCTTAATCGCGGATTCCAGCGCAAGCGTGCGTTCCATCCGGTGTCCGGTATCCACGTCATCTTCGCCTGTGATGTGTTTTACGAAAACGTGGGCGCCGGTTGTCGTTACTCCCGACCAATTATGATTTCGCCCGGGAAATGACGTGTGGACCGCCGAGAAGGATCCCAGACCAACTCGCTCTAGGAGAGAATTTACGGCCGGGGCGTCAGATAACTCACGCGGCGTCATCCGCATCCTTCGCGATATCTTCTCGTGCGCGTCCGGGGCCTTCGTGTCCAGCACTATTTCCATGGTTCTTCCCATTGGTCGATGAGGCGGGCAATCATTTCCAGATAGGTGACGGCTTGGTCATGCCAGCCGACCAAAGTGACGTACTCAATAAGATGTGTGGTCATACGCAGTATCGAAGCCTTTGCCACCATCCGTGATTCCAGGGGTGCGCCATAGCCATTGAGCACTGCCTCTGCGAAGTCTTCGTAGGGCAAATCGAGGGCGCCTGCTAGGCCGGCGCGATACCCCTGTTGGAGTTCAAGGAGATCACCCAGCAGCCAGCCAACATCCGCTTCCGGAATGCTTAGACGAGCCTCGTCCCACGAGAGAATCTTGGTATTTCCCGTCGACTTTGGCGGCACGATATTTGCTAAACCGGGCGATCCGTGTGTGGGGCAAAGAGGTGATGTGCCATTGAAATCTTGAGCCCAATCCAGCAACGTGGTCAATTTTGGGTGGTCTAGGACAAGTTCCGCCGCCTTGTTAAGTCGTGCTGCAGCCGACATATTAGGTGCTGCAGTGAGCCAATCCTCGACAAGGGTAAACGGCCCCCGAGCCTGAAGATTGGCTCCCGCTGCTTGGTTGGTGTGCAGCGTTCGCAGAACATTGCCAGCAAAGTGGAGACTTGAAGAGAGAAATTTGGGGGTATTAGTGTGTCTCCATCCGAGCCATTGGGCTGCATTCAGATGCCCGTCAGCTCTACAAAGTTTGGTTCCGTCGGCCGCGTCCACGGCCTTGACGATATGACTTGGCATCTCGGGGACCGTGATGTCGGAGAATGCCTCGGACGCCGGTGTTTCTTCACCATTCGGGGTTTGAATCCAGTCAAACCGACCGTCGGGGGTTGCCCGCACACGGGTGACGATACTCCCGACACTGAACTCGTTAATGAACCCAGGTTCTTCTTGGCCGGCAGAGATCGTGGGCGGTGGCTGTGTGGTCATTTCCGTCCGCCCTGGGCAGCCTGATATCGAACATTGAGATTCGCTAGTAAATCGGGGATTGCTGTTGCCCCCGGGGTCGAGGCGTCCATCTGTCCGGTTGTCGCGCTCCAGGTGGGCTCTGAGGTTGCAATGCTCACATTCATATCGTTCTCCAGACGACGAATATTCTGGAGGACCGTCTTTGATGTGCTCGCGCCCGGAGGTAGGGTCGGGGCGATTCCGATGGGAGCATTCGTGCATTGCAACGTAAGCAGGGAGGGACTGTCACCAAGACCGGCGGCAAAACGACCAATATAGTCAATGCTCGCCGGGTAGACGATCACCGCATCAGCCCAAATCGCGTCTTCGATGTGTCGAGGGGATCCGGTCGCCAGGAGAGGACCCCAGGTATCCATCTGGGCAGTGTTGCCAGTCAATGCGTTGATCGACCCAAGAGAAACAAACTTCGAAGCCGAGGCTGTAAGCCGCACCTGCACTTGCAGTTCCGGAGCGTTCTGCCGTATCCACACTAACCAGTAAGGCATAAAGGTCGCTTCAAGCGTGCCAGTGACTACTACCAAGAGCTTCGAAATGTTAGAAGGCGAAGAATCTTGGGAATCACTCTGGTTAGTCTGCGTTGATGCCTGCGTACCCAGCGCTTCTTCAGGCACGAGACTCCCCTGTTCTTTCTATGGCTTCACGTTCTTTCGCATCTTCCGCAGTTCGCTTCGCCTTGTTGTCAACGAAGAGTTGAATCGGGACTATGACGATGGCTGCGAGAACGCAAACCCACCAAGGACTACCCGTGGCCACCAGTGCGGCTAATCCGCCGATGGAAACAATGTTCACGACTACTCGCACCATACTGATGGACATTTTTTCTCCTAGAAATTGACCTAGCGACATACGAACAACTTGATGCTATGTTGGGTTAACACAACAAACAAGTCCACGTGCGGCTGGGAATGGATGCACCCACCCCCAGCCACACGCCCAGGCGGCACAGAGCTCGATTCAGCCCCTACCGCCTTCAAATGAAAGGGGGAAACTAGCAGCCGGCCCGGACCGTCTGGCTGATCGACTGGCTGACGATCTGCGAGCACAGCGCCGATGACGTCGTAATCGGGCTGAAAGCCGGCGCTCCACCCGCGTTGTCGAAGAGCCCAAGCTCATCAGCTGTGGAGTAGGCGGCATAACCCTTGAAAATGTCCTGCTCTTTCATTTCTGTCTCCTTGTAACTTGATGGTTGTCACGGGAGGTTCCCTGTGTTGGCGGAACACAACAACAGACGGTTGTATAGATACGTCATTTTGTTGCCAAACACTGACAGAACATATACTTGCATGGATTCATGGGCTTTGGGGGGCAGTTTGGATTTTTTTACTGCTCACCCGTTGGAGGTCCGTGTTACGACATTGTGAGTTGCCTTGTTCTGCCCAGCGGCCCGGTGGCCCCGTGGTGAGTTCGTCAGGTATTTTCTTTGCCCTTTTGCGCCTGGAAGTTATGCGGTGCCCAAGACGGTTAGCCGCCCAGTTTTCGGCGACGCTCTCAACGAACCTCGAACGTCAGACCGCTGCCTTAGGGTGTATGTAAGGACAGAAGACGCGCAGCTTGAGTGCGCATACGGGCTAGTGAGGTCGGGTAGAGGAACTATGGATCACAAAACCGTGGGGTCCACCCCGCCTGCACCCGATCAGGCCCTACTGATCGCTCAGGTGCGCGAGTTGTACGGCAGAGCCGCCTACACACATAAGACGCATGAGAAGCAGGCCGACCTCTGCTTCGATTCACATCGGCGACAGCGTCGCATCAAGGTTGCGCTCACAGCTCTTAGTTCAGGCGCTTTCCTCGCTTCACTTTCCGGTCTTCTGCTCGATGAACAATGGGGCGCCCTCGTGATCTCCTTCATCGCCGTACTCCTGGCGGCGTCGACCCTGGGGGATACGACTTTCAAACACGGCGAGGAAATGCAACAGCACCGCGAAACAGCTGCGAAAGTCTGGGGAGTACGGGAGTCTTACCTGTCGCTAATCGTAGATCTGACGACGTCGAGCATCAGCCTTGAGGAAGGCCGGGCGACCAGAGACCGCCTGCAGGACGTGATGGAGAAGATTGCCGGCGACGCTCCTCGCACTACGGGCAAAGCGTATGGGCGCGCCCAAGACGCCCTGAAGAACAAAGAGGACCTGACCTTCGCGGAAAGTGAGATCGATTATTTGCTTCCCGAGCGTCTACGTACAGCTAAGGACGGCGACAATGTCTCAGGTAAGTGAAGTTTTTGAGGGCCTGCTGCTGAATCTCAAGGTCAACAACTCTGACACGATCGCCAATCGTCGCGACGAGGTGACGAAGACATTAAACAAGGAGTATCGAAGCCTCGAAGGATCGACGGGCAATCGACTGATGGTCGGCTCCTATGGGAGACATACCGCCATCAGGGGTATCTCTGACCTGGACCTCATCTTTATCCTGCCTGCATCCGCCCGGGAGAAGTACGAGAAGGAAGGCGGTGCCTCGAAGGTGCTATCGCGCACCCGGTCGGCCATCCAGGCACGGTATCCGACCACTGTAGTGCGCGTCGACCGACTCGTCGTCGTTGTCGAATTCCACAACTTTATGTTCGAAGTACAACCAGTTTTCGAGAACGCAGATAACTCCTTCTCCTATCCGGATACCGCGTCGGACACCTGGAAGATCACGAAGCCCCGTGAAGAGATAGCCGCGATGAGCGCCGAGGACGACCTCGCTGGAGGTAATCTACGCCGGCTCTGCAGGTTTACTCGGGCGTGGAAGAACCGCCACGGCGTCGTGATGGGAGGGCTTGTGATCGACACCCTCGCCCACAACTTCATTCGGAAAAACACGACCTACCGCACCGCCAAATCTGGCACCTACGACCTGATGGTGCGGGACTTCTTCCTCTTCCTGTCGGAAGAGGAAGACCATGAGTTCTACTCCGCCCTGGGCAGCCGACAACGGGTAAGAGTGAAAAAGAAGTTTCAGCGAAAGGCAAAGAAGGCCTACAACCTGTGCTTGGAGGCGATAGGCGCCGAAGGGCAGAAGAACGCCTACAAGAAGTGGCGTGCAGTCTTCGGGAACTCCGTACCTGTCGTTGGCGGCGTCTCCGAATCGGCGCTCACTGCGTCAGCAGCCACCTACAGCCGTGAGCAGTTCATCGAGGACCAGCATCCAGTGGACATCCGACACAGTCTCACCATCGACTGCGAGGTAACTCAGGACGGGTTCAGACCCCAGTTCCTCCGCCAGGTGTTGTCAATGAGACGAGCCTTACCAGCGAAGAAGTCCTTGACCTTTAAGATCGAAACCACGGACCTACCCCAGCCCTACGACGTTCGGTGGAAGGTGCTCAATCGCGGACCGGAAGCTGAACGACGCAAGAATCTTCGCGGCGAGATCATTGAGTCAAGTTCCAAGAATCAACGGAGGGAAGTCACGACCTTCCGAGGGGAACATTTTGTCGAGTGTTACCTGATAAAGAACGGAGTGGTCGTGGCCCGCGACAGCATCGACGTGCCCATTGATGCTGATTAGATGCCGATGTCCCCTCCAGTTCATCAAAGGCTCCTGCTCCCTTTAACACGTTGTTGAGACAGCGCACGAAGGCAAGAGTCGCCGTAGATGCTGACTTCTCCGGTCCGCTGCCCCGGACTTCCTCAAGTCCAAAGTCCAAACAAGGGATCCTTTGCCGAGCCACAACTCGAGCGCGAGGAGGCCAACACCGACCCATCTCGAGTTGCAGGCGTCGCGTACATGATCGCCATTACTGCTGGAGCTCTGTCAGGACATCGCAGAACCATAAGTAGTCCCTTTGGGGATCCTGACCCCAACGCCTTCCGAACTTCCCTCTTGGCAATCGGACACGGATAACGAAACAGATCCTCCCGGTGTGTCCTATCTCAGTCGCCGGTGTCTCTATTCCATCGTTTTCGTACTCACGGCGCGACAGCGCTGACCTGTAGCAGTTGCATGCACCCAGCCTTATCGCGAGCATTCGGGTCGCGGCCCTCTGCTAATTGAGAGCACATCATCCAGCTACACCTTCCCGTTTCATCCGGCTGAGTTCGTGCAGACCGCTCTATGCTTGATATGACCACAACAAACAGTTGCGGATAGACCAAATAGTGCGAGCACCACCGATGTAGGGGGGGCTTGAGCGAGACGGAGGATTGCATTTGATCATCTTCGATACGAATGCCGTGTTCCGTCTCCCGCCGGAAGGACCCCGGGCCGACCTCATCCGTAAGCTGCGTGAGTCGCGACACCATAGGGTTGCCGTGCCATGGATGGTCTTGGAAGAGATGGCTGCGCACCAGGCGAAGACCTACGTAGAAAAGCACAATGCAGCGGTAGGCGCCCTGCAGAAACTACGGCATGACCTTCCATGGTCGCTTGAAAGTTCCCTGGAGCCACTCGATTTGGAGCGATTACTGAATCACTGGCGAAGTACGTATGGTGAAATCTTTGAAGTGATCGAGACAAGCGGTGAAGTTGCGCTCAGGGCCTTAGCTCGTGAGGCAATGGCGCTTCAGCCAGCGAAACGGGTAAAAGATCATTCTGAGGGTGCGCGGGATGCAGCAATTTGGTTCTCTATCCTGGAATTTCTCAAGGACAACCCCGAAGAGCACGTCTTTTTCGTCACGAACAATACTAACGACTTCGGGGACGGGACAGCCTATAGGTACCCGATGGATGAGGACGTCCGCGGCTTTGAGGACCGGCTCACGCGCCTTGCGGATTTTGACCAAGTCATCTCCCAGTTCACCAAGGAAGTCTCAGGGGCAGACGCGGAAAAAGCTGCATGGGACCTGCTCAGTTCATTACCAATACAGTCTCGGGTAGTTCAGGCAGCTGTCGAGATTCTCAGCTCACGCACCGGGTTCACAGGCCTGGGGGCCTCAGCTGCCGAGGTGGCGTGGAGTTCCTGGGCATCCCTGCCCGACGCGGAACTCCTTCGAGTTGAGAATGTCGTGGGCCACGAGATCGAGGGAGACATCTGGTACACGGCACGAGCTCGATGGTTGCTGTACGGGGTTGCGGCCGTTGGCGACGACGCGCAAAGCATTGCCTGCGAATGGGGGGTGAAAATCCTCTTCTCTGCAAGCGAGGAGGACCAAACGCCAACGCTTCTAAATGTTGAGGATCCCGAACTGCCCGACGCCACCGAGGAACGGAGCAAGGAAGTTCTAAAGAAACTGGAGAAAAAGGCCACTATCGCGGCTCGGCGTACTCCCGACAGTTTCTCTGTCCACTCTTCTTTAAACGAAACCAGCTTGGCACAGCAACTGGCTGCCTCCATGCCTAAGTTCGACCTCACAGGCCTAAACCTCGCACAGCAGCATCTGGCACAGCAGATAGCTGCCTCCATGCCTAAGGTCGACCTCACAGGCCTAAACCTCGCACAGCAGCATCTGGCACAGCTGGTCGCTGCCATGCCCAAGTTCGACATCGCAGGTATAAATCTGACACACCAGAATCTGACACAGCAGATAGCTGCTGACACGCCCAAGTTGGATTTCCCGCCCGGTGGGCTAACAACAGGCTTGGAGAGACAGACTAATTCTTCTTCGGACGAAGAGGCAAAGTCGACTAAAGACGAAGAAACCGAGGACGGCTGAGCATTTTCCAGCCAAGACCTAACAAAAGGCAATGACGCAGGGGACCCCAACACTGAGATCCCCTGCGTTCCTTGTCAGGCTAGTCGCCGTCGTACACGTGGATCAGCTGCACGAGCAAACGTGCAAGATTGATCAGAACGTTGGTGCGTAGCCAGCGATCCTGACGCTTGCGCGCTGAACCCATGGACTACCACCTCCTTCCGGATAGGGCGGAGGCGCATAACCACCGCACCGCCTGGATTGCCAGGCGAAACGATGGACTACTAAACTCATAGACGTTGGTTGAGAACAACAGCCCTAGAGTGTAGAACCCTCGCGGTTATGCACCGGATGAGTATTCGCTGAACAGGACCCGATTGCAGTCGGGTCCTGTTCTGTTTCATCTGTCGGCAATTTCGGTTCGGATGTCGCGGCCGCAAATACTCACCTGATAAGTCTATCGAAGCATCCGTTGGCACGAGGGAGTCGAGACTTTCAGCAACCCTCATTAGTCTGGCTCGAATGCAGATTCCAGCCCGGAATAGCCCTACCCAGCTTCTTCTCTCTCAGCTCCGAAAGTTTTCCAGAACGAATACGAAATCGCTGGTGGGTATACCAAACTGCCAGGACCTTTTCTGCTGAACTCGCAGCTGTCTTGTACCGCGGGTATCTTCCGGTTTCCCGAAGAAATTTCTCCAGCTCTCCCAACCGCTGCTGCCACAGGGTATGTTCCCTTTCCGCTTTCGGGGGCGTCAGCCATCCAGACAGGTTCTCATCCAGATAATGCTTCCTGGATTCAAGGAGTTTGCCCGCCCGATATCGTCCGCGTTGGCTTTGCAGGAAGCTGTACAGCGAGCTTTCACCCTCGAGGTACCCGCGGGGGAACCGTCCGTGCACCTGTCGGAAATCGGCCAGGTCGGCGGCTCGTTCTTCCCACGTGGGTTTCGGCTTTTTCAGCCCGCCCGGCGGCAGGGCCGGATGGTCATGGACCATAAGACGCTGTCCTAACAACTCGGGGTGGTAGGTGATCCTGGTGCGGATATGGTCATAGACCTTCCGGTACGGGACCCGGCACAGCACGGCGATCCGCCACGGATCCAGACCTTTGGTCCACATGTAGAACCACTCTTCACGGGACCAGTGCTGGGGAGTCCAGGACTCCGGTTCGGCGGACTCCAGGGTTGTTGTACCGGTCATAGCCGTAGCCAAACAAATTTTGGCCGGTTCCGCCACGGTGGCGCACAACCGGATCCGGATTCATTGGGACCGTTAAAGGGTGGAAGCGGGAACCACACCACATGGTTCCCGCTTCCCTTACTGTCCTCCGCAACCAACGAAGGAAATCTATGGGGCGCGGTGCTTCTCTTCTTCGAGGGTCCGTCTGCCCGGGCGCAGGGCGCCGGCCTGAACCGGTTCCCACTTTCTGCCCTGATTGTATTTACGCTGCAGCCTGCGCACCTCGCGCAGAGTTGCTGCTTCGATCAAGTCTGACACGGACTTATATCCTTCGGCCGCTCCGGCGGCCAGGAACGCTGCCCTTACCTGCTCGGCGTCCTCCACTCTGAAGTAGGGGGTGAAGGATGCAGGTTTCTGACGACTCATGCTTCCGGGCCTAGCTGGCCGTGGCCCCGGGCAGAGGTGCCGCCGGCCAGGGATACAGGGAAGTCAGATGCGTAAAGGCTTTTGGTCGGCCGTCCTCGTGGAAACTCATCCCGGAGTGCTGGTGGCTTCCGGCAGCATGGGAGACGGCGGCCAGGGCTAGAACAACGATTTCGCGGTCCAGCCCGGACAGAATGTCCGAGAGGACAACCGGGACTCCTTCTCCGAAGGACGCGGCCAGGAGCAGGAAGCGCCGTTCGCCTCCTGAGTATGCTCCGCTGTTTGCATGCTCCGGGATGGCGGCGAAATCGATCCATGCCTCGGTCGTTTCTCCGTCAGCGTTGGAGCTGGTGCGGATCCAGGGTTTCCCTGGGGCTGCGAAGCGGCCGCCGAAGGCCCGCAGCAGCAATTCCGTTCCGGCTTCCAGCGAGTAGGACCCTCGGGCCCATCCTCTGAGTTGTTCCTGATGTGACATGTCTGCCGTTCTCTCGCGTGCTTGGTGGGAAGGGAACGGTCGGTGCCAGCGTATCCACCGGCACTGACGCACTTGATTACTGCACCCAGCTCGCCCAGGTTTCCCCCGCGGCCGGCTCGGCCCCGGTAGCGGCTCCTGTTTCCGGTGCTGGCTTGTTGGCGCGGCTGGCTTTCGCAGTCGCGTAGCGCAGCGACAGGCCGATTTCCTCAACCTCAAACTCCATCACGTTGCGCTTCTCCCCTTCCTTGGTTTCATAGCTGCGCGGCTTCAGCTCACCGCGGGCGATGACCCGGGTGCCCTTGGTCAGGGATTCAGCCACGTTCTCAGCCGCTTCCCGCCAAACACTGCAGCGCAGGAACAAAGTCTCTCCGTCTTTCCAATCGTTCGCCTGCCGGTCAAACGTTCTGGGGGTTGAAGCAATGGTGAAGTTTGCGACGGCGGACCCGCTGGGAGTGAAGCGCAGCTCCGGGTCAGCGGTGAGGTTTCCAATAACGGTGAGGGTGTTTTCACCTGCCATGGTGATCAGCTTCCTTTGATGTGAGGTGGTGCTGCGTTTTATGGGTTAGTGGGCTTTCTCCAGCTCGATGACCTGGTTGATCTTGTCCGGGTTCAGTCCTGACCAGTGATCTTCGGAACCGTCTTTGTCATAAACGACAACGGGGACCTGGGCATATCCGAGTTCGTTGGAGATGTAGTCCACGGCTGTTCCAGCGGTACTGATGTCCACTACCTGAGGTGTCAGTCCGGCCGCTTCAAATTTCCGGATGGTGAGCTTGCACGGTGAGCAGCCGGGCCTGGTGTAGACGGTGATAGTCATGGCACTCATTCCTCAGGTTTCGTCGTCGTTTAGTGTGAGTCCGTGCTGTGGTGCTGCTTCTATTATCCCATTTATTCATCTGAATAAACAGCCCTTATTCCGCGTATTTTAGGGGTTTTCTACCTGTTTATATGGGAAAGGTGAGTAGGGTTCGGAACCGGTGGCGCTGGTTCGGTTGTTGGCCCCTCCCCCGTTGTTTTTTGCCTGCTGGCGAAGCTTGCGGAGCTGTGCCCGACGGAGGCCTGTCTACCCGCAGGGCAAGGGTCGGAAAATTTCCGGAGGGAATAAGCGACGCAGGAGCGCCGAAGGAAAATTTGCGGCCTGCAGGCCCCGACGAAGGAGGGGCTAGACGGGCTGGAGCGGGCACGTATGATCCGAAGGACAGCAGCAAAAAACGTCGTAGACACATCAGGTCCGGGGGGGGTCCGGAGCTCTGCGACGGCGCGCCCCGGACCACAGAGCCGGCCGCGCAGCGGACGCCCGTTTCCTGTGTGGAGCAGTGTAGTTTTCACGAAACTCTCACGCTCTTGGATGTAATCTCGCACGAGTATCAGGACATCGCGCGGTGTTCTGTCAAACAGGGGCCTTTGAGTGGTTGCAGACAGGCAAAGTGGTGCCTGGATCTGTTAGGCGAAATGAGTTTCGACGGTTCCACCCTTAACCGAAGTCACCACCTTGGCGGCAACCTCGTGCAGCTTCTGGTTTCTGTGGCTGGAGGCCGCGCGCAGGATATTGAACGCTGCATCCTGTGAACATTTGCTCTGGCCCATAATGATTCCTATGGCAATATCGATCACGGTGCGCGAGGACATGGCGGCCATCAAATCTTCTGACCGTTTCTGCATGTCAGCGATCCGGATGGCCAGCTGCACGGCAGCCGATGCCTGAGCGGCGAATCTTTTCAATTCACTGACCTCGCGATCGGAAAATTCGTGCGTCTGTGCGGAGTAGACGTTGATGGCGCACGTCGCTCGGCCGGGCAGGGAAACCGGTACCGCCAACACTGCGCCGATGCCATACCCGGCAGCTTCCCTGCAGTACACCGGCCAGCGTTGATCTTCCTGAAAGTTGTTAACTTCCACCACCTTCCCGGTGGTGGCCGCGTGAAGGCAGGGTCCTTCTCCGAAGGCACACTGCATTTCGTCAGCCTGCCGCGCTGTTTCAGTGCTGCTGGCGATAACACGCGGTCCGGAGGGACGGATCAAGGTGATTGCACAGTGAACGGCTTCGCCTGTTTGCGATAGTTCACGCGAAGCCAGCACCGCAATATCTTCCAGGAACCCCTTCACATCCTGGCTAGCCAGGATGGCTTCGATCAGTGACTCGGGCAGTTCCGGCGGGGTTGGTTGATGCTCCATGTGGTGCAGTCCTTAGGATCCCCCCTCGCCGGGAGATTTCTCCGACGTCGAGAACACCCGATTATTGGCTCGTATCTCACGCTACGCCAGAAAGCCCCTGAGGGAATCCGCCCGGACCGTCCAGCCACCAAGGCGCAGGCCGGTTTGTAGGTACTGGGCCGGTGTCCGGCAGCGCGGATGTGAATGGTCCGTGACTGGACGGCGCTCGTTGGGCGTAAGCGCGTCTCTGGGGCCACACTGCAGCGGCCCCGGCAGGTGCCGGGGCCGCTGCGGGTCTAGCTGTGGTGGTGCTTTCTCACTGCTGCCCAGGCGGCGGTGACGGCGCCCAGCGCCAGGACTGAGAACACCAGATTCAGGACGATCATTGCTGTTTCCTTTCTTCGATGAGCGGCTTAGAGTGAGAAGGAGCCCGGTGGCCGCAACCTTTGCGGTCACGACCACCGGGGGTTGTGTGACTACTTCCTTGCACGTCGCTTACGCTTCCGAGTTCGCCCTCGGGAGCGTTTGCTCGTTAAGAGCACGCTTCGTGCATGGCGTCGGAGGCCGCCACCCGCGCACTCAGGGATTTTTGGGCACAAAGGAGCGGGGCCGGAATCCGTACTTCTTGGACTCCGGCCCGCTCCCCCGGCCTACTCGGTTGCTGTCTCTTCTGCAGGGGTTCCTGAGGGTCCATATTCTTCAGGTGTTGTCCTCCCTGCAACCGGGTGCTGGCGAAGTGGACACCTATCCTTTGATTTCCATTCATTCCACCGAGAAAGAGTTGATATTGCTCCCCGCCTAATAGGGGGAATCACTCAACCAGGGAGTTCTATTTCATGCGTCAATACCCTCTTCTCCGAAAAACCCGGTTATTCCGGCCTCTTTGCCTGACCGCCGGTGCTATGGTTCTGCTAGCCACCGGCTGCATGGTTGGCCCCGCAGCCACGGCCGCTCCAGCCCCAACCCTGCAGGCCGACCCGATGGTGACCGCTGCACCGCTGCAGATCACTGAGGTCACACCTGATACCTCCAATATGGGTGGTGCCGACGCCTTCGAGTTCATCGAGGTGTACAACGCCTCCTCAGAACCCGTGGACTTCAGCGACTACACCCTTCGCTACCTTTATCCTCTCCCGGACCTGACCAACTCCAACGTGGTGGATTGGCCCGCCGCCCAACGGGACGTTTCCATTGCACCGGGCGGCACACTGGTCTTCTGGATCAAAAACGGCCAGAACGATGCACTGACGAACGCCGATTTCAACGCCAAGTTCGGTTCCTCCCTGGTCATGGATGAAAATCTCGTCGAGATTTTCACCGGAGGCATGGCTAACGGCTCGCCGCGAGGACTGGAAATCGCCACGAACACCGGCTTTAGCCTGAACCGTGCGTATTACAACCTTGATGGTGCGGACAACACATTCGCCGATCAGGGCATCCAGTACGCAGTTAACCCCGAGGACCCCACCCGGCAGACACTGAGCGGGACGGCTTCAGCTTCGCCTGGCACTGTTACCGCGGGCCAGGTTCCGGCCAGGCTCATGGTACTTCCGGCCGACTCGGTTGCCCCCACGGTGGCAGATGCGACTGCGCAAAGCATCGACCCTGCAGCAGACTTCTCATTCGGTGCCACCGCCACCGATGATCAGCAGGTACGCACGGTCACACTGCATCTGCGCAGCAACCTTGAAACGGAATTCAAGGCTCACTACCTGAAAGCTGGCGAGGATGACCACTACAAACACATCCTCGACGTCTTCGACCCGATGGACAAGCTCTGGTACGAGTACTACTTCACCGTCACGGACGGAACCAACACGGTCACCACCGACATTCGACGCGTTGACGTCGAAGGCGCTGACACTCCACCCGCAGAAACGAGTTGGGCTGCCTCCGCCTACCGGGGAGGTGTCGAAATCATCGACGCCGCAGAAGCCGACCAACAGACCCTCGATGGCACCGTCTTCACTGACAAGAACAGGAACTCCACCCAGGACCCCGGCGAACCCGGTATGCCCGGGGTGACCGTCTCCAACGGCCGTGAGGTCATCACCACCGATGGGCAGGGCCGCTACGAGCTGCCGGCATTCGATAACATGACCGTTTTCGTTACCCAGCCAAGCGGCTACCAGGTCCCGGTGGACGAGGACAACGTCGCGCAGTTCTTCTACAACCATCTGCCTGAGGGCTCCCCTGCCCTGAAGTACGGGGGTATCGCCCCTACCGGAGCACTGCCGGACAAGGTGAACTTCCCCCTGTCCAAGAGCAACCTCACCCAGTCCCCCGAACAGCACTGCGTACTAGGTGCCGATGTCCAGACCTACAATCAGCAGGAAGTCAGATTCGCGCGCAACGGTGCCTTCGCGGACCTCGCTGCCCGCACCGACTACGCCGGCTGTGGTGCCCTGTTCGTCGGTGACCTCGTGGGCAACGACCTGTCGTTCTTCTCGCAGACCCGCAATCTGGCTTCCATGCTCAATGGTCCTGCCCGCTTCCTGCCGGGCAACCACGATATCGACTTCGACTCCCTCGACGGTGAGCATGAGTTCGATACTTTCCGCGCCCAGTTCGGGCCGGAGTACTATTCCTACGACGCCGGTAAGGCCCACGTTGTGGCGTTGAGCAACATCGTGTACACCGGCCCGGCGCGCAGCGATTATGACTCTGGCCTCAGCGACCGCCAGCTGGAGTGGCTGCGCCAGGACCTCGCCTCCGTGCCCAAGAACCAGGTCGTCGTTCTGGCCTCCCACAGCCCCCTGCTCGAGTTCTTCTATAGCGACACCCACGAAACAAATCCGCTGGAAGAGATTTACAAGATCCTGGAAGGCCGTGAAGTGATCTCCTTGGCCGGTCATACCCATATGTCGGAGAACCTGCGGAAGGGCGATCTCATGGCCGGCTGGTTGGATGATGTCGGCGATCAGGGTCTGCCGTTCACGCACCTGACTGTGCCTGCCGTTTCCGGCCAGTGGTACGACGGACGCGTTATGGAGGAGGGATACCCCACGTCCGTGCAGCGCGACGGTACTCCTCCTGGCGTCCTGACGCTGGACATCAAGAACACGGAGGTTCGTGAACGTTTCACCGCCACCGGCGACGACGCCTCCGACCAGATGGCCCTTGGTATCAATTCCCCCACCTACCGAGCCTGGTACGAAGAGTACAAAGACCTCCCGGGTCGGGCTCCAGCCCCGGAGAATCCAAACGCCGTGACCCAGGGCGAGCTCAGCGAAACCTGGCTGACCACCAACTTCTGGATGGGCTCCACAGGCTCTACCGTAAAAGTGTCCATTGACGACGGCACGACCACGGAAGCCACCCGTACCCAAGCAATGACCGCCAGCGATGTACCGCTGATCGGCGCCCAGTACACCGATCCAGTAGCCACCCTGGAACAGCTGGTGCACGGCGGAGGCGTCCACGACCGCACCTCTCACCTGTGGCGCCTGGAGCTACCCTCGGATTTGGCTATCGGCGAGCACACCGCCAGTGTCACCGTAACCGACGTTCACGGCCAAGAATCCACCGAGACGATCACCTTCGAGGTCACCGAGTAATCTCCCGTTTGACACGACATCGGGTGCTTGCGAAACGCAACCACCCGATGTCACATCTCAGGCTTCACCCTTACCCTTCAAGTCGCGGGTTAGATCGAGCCCTTCGACGTTCTACTGACACCGGCCGTGTTCGTTGACCCCGCCAATAGCAACAGTCGCTGCCAGCGCCAGATGAATCGTTGATGCACCAGTCGCACTGATCTCCCGGCGCGTCAGTCTGCCTCAGCCGTTCCAATGCTGAGGTAGCGATACACAGTGGCACGGCTGGCGCCGATGATCTTCCCGATATCGACTGCGGTGAGCCCTTGGGCCCTGAGATCTCGGGCTCGTCTGACCCTGGCATCCGCAGTGGTGACTTCCCGCCGGCCCGCCTTTCGCCCATGTTCCGCCGCCGCGGCCATCCCCGCTCTTGTCATTTTCAGTACTCGCCTGCACAAATTTCAGTACTCGTCTGCACGACCCTCCCGCGGCGCAGGAAGGAGAACGATCTGTGGGACCGTGCAGCCGCATTAGTCTCGGCTTCGCCGACGATCGTCTTCGCTGCCAGCGGCGGGATCATCACGGACTTTGCGTTCGCGCGATGCCAGGCGACCTCCGGCATGGTCAACGTGCCGGACTCCCGAATATGTACAGCTTTCCACGTTCACGCCGCTACCTTCCTATAGTGCAGAGGAGTAGTAAGCGAAAACGACATTTGTGCAGAGGAGTACGGAAAAATCAGTGCTCAACACTCGCCTGCACAACCCCGAAAATACGCGGCTGGTTGTGCAGACGTGTACTGAAAATGACAATTTCGGGGGGGTCCGGCCAGCCCTCTGGCCATGTGCACGAATACGGTCGTATTCGTGCACCCGTTGATAGCTCACCATGCCTCCCGTTTAGCGGGCGCCTACCGGGCACTTTATTGGGCGGGGCTTGAGGGAATCGGGACGGTCGCATCTATGAGCGCGCACCCCCGCCCTGGGCCGGTGTGAGCTGTTCCGCTAAGCGACCGTCAAAAGATTGCAGGTGTCGGGCCAGACTTACGGCCCGCCACCTGCAATTTTCGCCTTGGAGACTCCCGGTGGTTTGTGCCGAGTGGATTGGTACCTTAGGGGCGGGACGAAAGCCGGCAAGGCGCTGGTCCTCACAAAGTTATTGCATCAGTCCTGAGAGGTACTGCCAGCTCAGTTCTCGGAAATCACAGTTGCACTCTGGATGACAGAGCTGGGCAGTACAACCTTGGCGTGAAGGATCTCGATCCCAAGCATCGTACCGTTGACGTCGAAATCAATAGTCACTTCACCGTTGTCACCGGGGGTGACAATGGAGTGGATCTGCTCAGCTGACTGTCCGGGCAGAATCGCGTCCGCCAGCTGGATGTACGCGGCGTCCACTTTCGGGTCGTAAGTAATCTTCACGGGCTATCCCTTGGTTACGGTAATTATGTTGCCGGACTTGTTGTCGACAATAACCCGGATCTTGTTTTTGCCGGACCCCTGCGTGAAGACAGACGTTCCCTTGTTCCCGGCGGCCCTGACGCCGTTTTGAACAACCTGCCTGATGAGGGCCTGGCTCACCCCACGGGCGGCAGCCTGGGAGGCAGCGTGCGCGGAGATCCTGGCCACCACGAACAGTGCCGGAATCCAGAACGGATCGGCCACAACCGGGAAGACTGTTGCAGAGCTGAGGGAAATCCTTTGGACAAGAGTCGATCACTGGTCGAGTGCCTCATAAAGCTGTTGCTTTTCGAGACATCATGGGTGTGAATCGCAGCGGTGAATGGTGTGGTTTTCGCAGGGCATTCGATGGCGGGCCAACGGCCGTATAAGGATCCCGCTGAGGGATATTCCTGCGTACAGACCCTTGATTGACCTATCCCTGATCTATCGATTGAGCGTCTTACATGGCGATTCGCAAGTGAACCGGCGCTGCATGGGCAGTGTCTTGTGCGGGTGAGTGGAGTGGTTGGAACCATCGCAGGCCATGTGTGCGCGATACCCATGAGGTGAGGGCTGCTGTGACGAGGAGTGTCATTGGAACACTCAATAGGAGGGCGGTTGGTGGGACGGCGCCTTGATGAAGTGAGGTAGGGCTGAGGGGTGCGAGGAGAAACAGGATGAGATTGTTGGCGGTGTGCACGACGATGGCGAGTTCGATCCCGCCGCTCTTCCACACCAGGAAGCCCATGCAGATCGCAAAGACCGCCAAATCAATCTGACCGACCCAGTCGTATCCGTGCCCGATGATGAACAGCGGAACCGGGACCAAGATGCCCCACAGCGGTGAGCGCAACCAAGTTCCGAGGAGTTGCTGCGGTAAAGCCCGGAACGCGTACTCCTCTGCAGCGCACTGCAAAGGCACCAGAAGCAGGACGATCACGAACACAAGGACGATCCTGCCGTCCATGACCGGTGGTGCAAGGTCCTCCGGCGGTGCGAGAACGAACGTGACGGCGTGCACGAGAGTGTAGAGCGGTATGACGATCATGCTGGCCATCAGCAGCAGGCGCCAGCGCACCCGGCCGGCGATCGAGTGAATAACACCTCGCCTCCCGCCGCCCCAGCGAGAGCCGAGGATGACAGCGGGAAGTCCGAGAGCAATGATCCCGAGCATGACCAGCAGGTCCATCGGGTTCGTCGGGTCCTCAAGCGATTCTGAAGGACCCCAGGATCCTGGCGTTGTCAGGGCAAGGACCACGGAGACGATCAAGACAATGAGCAGCCCGCCCGCATAGAGGCCCACCGTGGTTCCGAGGACGGCAAGCGGCCTCCACCACCGGGCTGTCCTCGGATGCTGCTGCGCGAGCCGGTGGTACGGCAGCGGTGGGTGCGGCCTTGTTTCCTCTGGTATTGCCAGGGCGGGAGCGGAAATGAAATCCATGTTTCTAAGCCTGTCCGGAGCTCAGCGCCGGCAACTCCCCCATCGGGCCGCACTTTCCCGGTGACCTGAATACTCCAAATGGACGATCCCGGTCCTGAGCACCGTCCGTACAATGAGCAAATGATCACCCACCCGGCGACCGTGCACCCCGAGCACTTCCCCGGGTTCCTCGGGGCCCGGCCAACGCTTCGTGCTGTGATCATTTCGTTGGTCTGTTTCGTACTCGGAGCAGCCATCTTTCTGGTGTTGTTCGGGGTCGAACTCGAAGAACGGGGCGACACCACCCCTGACTCGCTCATCCTCATCGTGTTCTTCGAAGCACTGATAGGTATGACCGCGGCCATCGCAGCCGGCCCCGTCCGTACCTCCCGCGTAGGCAACATACTCCTGGTGGCAGCTGCGGTATTCAGTACCTGGGCGCTACCGGCCTGGATTTTCGCGGCGGTAAGACTAGGTTCACGACGCTCATTACCCTTGGATATCTCCGTCATCACCATCACCGCACTCGGGGCGGGCGGGTACACCTGGCTACGGGAAACCCTTGTTCCTGGTACTCCTACGAGTGGGTTCGACTACCTCCTCATCATGATGATCGCTGCGGTCGGGGCCGGGCTCGCCGTATTGTGGGGTCGTGTCCGTGGAACGCGCGCGGCCCTGGTGATCGCATTGCGTGAACAAGCCGCTTCGGCTGAAGCTGCTCACCACGCGGTCCTGCAAGCCCGTCACGCCGAGATCACCCGAACCCGAATCGAAGAGCGCAGCGCTATCGCCCGGGACATGCACGACGGGATCTCACATCAACTCGCCATCGTCGCCATGCACTCAGGGGCCCTCGCATACCGTGCGGATCTCACCAAGGAGCAGCAACGATCCGCTGCCAGTACCGTCCGGGATGCCGCCGCGAACGCCAGCAGTATGCTCCGCGACGCACTGACAGCACTGCGCAGCCTCGAAGACCCCCATGCCGCATCACCGCTACCTGACGCAACATTCATCCAACAACTCGTCGAGGCAGCACACCAGGAAGGCCGGCAGGTGGAACTCACCTGGGTGAACATGACCGCCGGTGACCTGGACCAGACAACCGGGCGCACCGCGACCCTCGGACGCATCCTCGAAGAACTCCTCCTCAACGCCCAGAAGTACGCACCAGGTGCCCCAATGTCCGTGCAGATAGAAAAGGTCGCGAGCACCACTGTGCTTCGCGTGAGCAACCCGCTCGTGGATCGTCCGTCACATCCGCCGCCTCCGGTCGGAACCGGACTCGGCCTGATCGGGGTCGCCGAACGCGCCGAACTCCTCGGAGGTACGGCGTTCTTCGGCCCCACCCACGCTGGAACGTTCGACGTCGAAGTGGTCCTCCCATGACCACGAACGCAGCCATGAACGCGGCCACGGGCGCGACGTCACCCCTGCATCAGCCGCTCACCCGGGTGCTCATTGTCGATGATGAAACACTCATGCGGGCAGGGCTGCGTCTGATGATCGACGGGATCGACGGGATCACTGTCGTCGGGGAAGCCGCGGACGGAGCCGACGTGCCAGAAGCAGTGCAGCAGTTTGACCCCGACGTCGTGCTCATGGACATCCGGATGCCGACCGTGAACGGCATCGAGGCGACCGCTGATCTACGTCATGCTGGGTCGCGAGCCCAGGTCATCATCTTGACCGCGTTCGACACCGATGTATTTCTCAGGGACGCACTCATGGCCGGGGCGGTATCGTTCCTCCTGAAAGACTCCGCCCCCGACCTCGTTATTCGAGCGATCCAGGACGCGGCGACTGGGCAGTCCTCGTTCTCGCCCAAAGCGCTCACCCGGCTTATAGGACTAGCGACCGCACAAACCGCTACCTCTCAGTCGTCCGCCCACACTCAGGCAAGATCACACGTATATGGTGTACAGGACCAGCCCACAGGTGTCGACACTGCGCATCTGGTCACCCTGCGTGAGTGGGAGATCGGGGGCTACGTCGCCCAAGGCCTCTCGAACAACGACATCGCGGCCGCACTTTTCCTGAGTCCCACAACCGTAAAAACACACCTGTCCAACCTCTTCGCCAAGCTCCAGGTGACCAACCGGGTCCAGTTGGCGATCCGCGTCCTCGAACACAGCGCGCAAGCACAGCCGTGAACCCTAGGACCAAACACCCGATGCGGCTGAACAGTCGCCCTGTGCACAACGAGGTGTCAACGAGCGAGTCCATACACCGATCGTCTTACATGCAGTTGATACAACATCTAGTACTAAAAGAACGCCGCCACCTACAGCTGTGACCCACAAGTCTGTGCTTCCATCAGCGTTTGCTGTAGATAGTGCTCTGGGACACCGAGGGCGATCAGGTCATTGCGTGTGCGTTGGAAGCGTGCCTCGCTACGAGTCCATGCGGTGAGATTTCCCAGCAACCCTCGAGCTGCAGCGGCATCCTCACATGCCTCAATGATCACCGCCTTCATCGCTTCATGGGCTTCGCTCCATCGATCACGCTGCCGGGCAGGTGGCGGCGTACCATCAGCCAAAATCCCGTCCGGCTCCGGTGACAGCAGCGGGGCTAACGTCCCGTATGCGGTGATCTCGCCAGCCTCGATGAGGTGAAGGGCGGTGGCTGCGGCTTCGAGCATGGTCTGCTGAGCTCCCATGGAAGGGGCTTCGTAGGCCCGCCATGGGCCGCGCACACCGGCTCGTACGGGGTGATCGACCGTTCGCCAAATGCCGGACGCCGAGGGCCGAAACGAGGGTGGAGAGCTCATCAAGGAGTGTGCGTAAGAGCCGGAACCACACCCGACGTGCACGGATCGACGCGGGAGAGACACCATGCCGTTGCGCATTCCCTGGTGCGTGCGCGAATCCATACGATTGACGGAATCACGCGCGACTTCCGCACGCATGTCCTGCCTCTCCCAGCCGGCGAAGACCCCCGTGCCGCCGAAAGCGGGGGCGAGGCGGCTGTCGTGGTGTGGGCAGGTAAGTGTCAGTGGAAGCTGGGACACCACCGTGAACCCGATAGCGCCGGGCGGAGCCGTGCTGACGCAGGTCGGACACGCATGGCACATCGGACTGCGCTTGGGATTCATGGGCAGCCAGGCCCGCCAGCGGGATACCTGCCGGAGAAACCCGCCCTCATGCCACCCACGACCGCAAGCTCGACTACGGGCTACGGGTTACGGACAGTGAGTGGCCAGCTTACGGCTTGTGTTCGCCGAAGGACGCCTTCGAAGCATTCACATGGACGGCTGGAGCAGACGACTTCGATCAGAGCGACGCTTGGTGCACACGACTTCGGATAACCCTGCGTCCGTAGTGCCCTGCACTGAGGCCTCCCGCAAGCCCATGGGTCAGCGGGACTCCTTCATCCAAGCTCGCGCCTTTTCCATGAGCGCTTCGACAACAGGTTGCTTCTGCGCCACGTAATCATCACGGCGATCATGGAAACGGGCAACGAGCTCTTGCTTGGCTTGCTCGTAGTCGATCACGGCTGCAGGAGTCGCGCGCAGATAGTCGCGGAACAGCAGGTGTCCCTGCAACGCATCCGAGCCCAACCGCATCACGTGGACGTGATCGGTGCGCTGCTCCCCGATGATCCGACACAGGAACGAGTGGTCAGGGTCGGACGGAAAGGAAGATGGTACGTATTCGAACCCTAGGGCGGAGAGTTTAGACAAGGTTTGGGGACTGCGCGTTCGGACGACGCCGGGCACGCCCACCAGGACGTCTCTGGTGTCCTTCGATGACAGTCCAGGCACACTCGTCGATCCAACGTGCTCGATCAGGTCAGTGGGGAACGCCGCCCGCAGCTCCTTTTTCGTGCTCTCGAAACGACGTGGCCAGCGCTCGTCGTAGGGCACTAGCGCGACTTTCGAGTGTGCTCGATTCATATCATCAAATTATCGCCTGGATGGATTGAATGAAGCACCTGCAACGGTGTGGTGGGAGTTCAAGCTGGAACTAGGCCCATCTGTCATGAGGTGTAAGCCGGTCCTTAGCTGAAACATTTACTGACTTCCAATCAGAAAAAGTCCTGGGTGGGATAACTAAGCTGGATTTCCATGAAGATGTGCCCGTGTTTCCCGTTCTGAGGTGGCTGCGCGCCCGATCAAAGCCCAGAAGCTCCCAACAATGACGATCGCAGGCAGACTTAGAACTAGCGATAGGGAGTAAAGCATTTCTAGATTCGCGGACTCCGCGCCCGACGGTGCGTCAAGCCAGCCCTGCACCGTCACCAGGACGACCCACGCGATAACGGCAAGGCCCACCATACACATGTATCGCACCCAATCTCGCATGTCGGGTTCCCTCCAGAGAACTAGGAGCCCGACAACTACAACGCCGACTGGCAAAGCGGCGAATCCTACGATGAACCAGATGACTTCCATTGAATTCATGGTTCACCATAACTACACCGGGTCTGCAGGCGACGTTTCCCTAGTGCCCGCACGCCGGTCCCACAACGAGAGCCCTGCCTCTGCTAGGCAGGTCAGATAGAATCAGGTCCATGAGCACTCCGAGAAACTACTCGATTGAGACAATTCAGGCTTGCCTGATCGGCGTTTCAATCCTGCTTTTCGGAATTGCATTGTTGGGCGGTGATATCATCATCTCCCGCAGCCCTCTTGCCGGAAGCTTGATAGCTCTGGCAGGTACTTGCTATCTGGCCAGTGCGCTAATGAGGACGCGACGTCGCCCACGATCACCAAAGGGAAAGACGTGAGCGCTAGAACAATACTGTAGACATTTACGTTGGGCGCGATAGCGTCAACGAGGTTCGAGCGCGTAGGGGGACATCTGAGATCCGGACGACGAGACGTGTTACGCCGTAAGTACCTGAGTCTCGGTCTAGGAGAACTCGTCTCGGCTGGAGTTTTCGTCACGGTGGCTGTTCTCATCGTGTCACCGCAGGTCAAGGCCTGGACCGACACTGCAGCACTATGGGCTGCCCTCATCCCTTTACTCATCATCTTGATACAGGCAGGTGTGTATTGGCTGTGCGCGCGTAGCTGGGTAGAACGCACGCACATGCCACCAAGGCTCGCAGCCTTCTACCGGACGTTTCAAATAGTGAACGTGTGTCTCCTCGCGAGCAGCCTATTTGGAATAATCAGTTGGCTACCAACCCACCCCGATCTTGCACTCGTTGTCGTCGGGGCCTGGATTTTCGGCGTCATCGAGCACATCAACTATTTCGTCGTTCGGCTGGCCTACCCGATCCAACAATGGCCATTCATGGTTCGCCAACTACGACAACCTCAACTCATATTGGACCTCGCCGCCTCGCGGTAGTCCTGCGCCGCACTGCTGGTCGTAACCCTGCCGACGCAACCGAACCAGTCTCCATCAGTCAAGCAGATGCACCTCGGCTTGAGGGTGGCGCGTCCCTGGCCCTTTGTAGTGAGGTGTCGTCGCGCGCATTTTGGGACGCGAATGCGGTTGGAATCGGCCCCGTTGACCGGACCCCCACCGCGGCATCCTGGCGTCACTCTCCCTGGCAAGAAATATGACCGATCCTTCAGAGCGACAGTTTTCGGGTAGTCCGTCCCGGGGCCGAGCTTTTCTTCCACTAGGCTCCATTCATGGGGAAGAAGGAGAATGTGAAGAGTACGGGTCCTGAACTAGCGAGTACTGACAAACGCCGGAAACGCTCTGCGAAACTTGCACAACTGCCAGGCGTCCGAACCATCGAGCGCCAGCTTGAAGGTGAGAACTCGTTCTCGCTGGCCTACACACGCACCGGCCCGGAAGGCGGCCTGCCGGTGCTCGTGATCCCCGGTGGGCCTGGGCTTGCATCAGTACTGCCATATGGCGGATTGCGCGCAAATCCACGAAACTCGGCATCGACCTCATAATGATGGAACACCGCGGGGTCGGCCTGTCCCGTACCGATCAGAATGGGACCGACCTGCCTCGGGGAGCGATCACGGTTGCAGAGGTGATTGATGACGCCGCGGCGATTCTTGATGCCGAAGGCGTCAAGCAGGTCATCGTTTACGGAGCGTCTTACGGCAGTTACCTCGCCCAGGGTTTTGGGATCAGATACCCCGAGAGGGTGGGAGGCATGATTCTGGACTCGGCGATGATGAGCGCCGGGTTCGACCTGGCCGCCACTGACATGCTCAAGGCCCTGTTCTGGGACGGAACCCCGGCCACCCAACACCAAACAGAAACGATCCGCCGCCTCATTGAGCAGGGCACGGTTGACGCTGAGGAGATGTTCGCTTTGCAGTTCCTCTATGAACTCGGGGGGGCCGCCCTTGGTGGACCGCATGCTTGGTCTCCTAGATCGAGGCAGAGGACGACGAGTCTGGAAGTGGCTCAACAGATTGGGAACACGCGAGATCATGACACCAACGCCATTTGTGATGGAGTTCGATCACGTCGGTGAGATCGCCTTCCGCGAGCTCAATTTCGCACCCGATACCACCAACGCGCCCCTAAAGCCCGGGCAGGTCTTGGACCACGCGGCCCCGCACTTTTCACCGTTCCAGGGTGAACCATTCAGCTTGGTTGATGCCCTTCCTCATTTCTCCTGGCCGACCGTCGTCATCTCCGGAGACCACGACATCCGCACACCCCAGATGGTGGCGAAACAAGTATCGACGCTGATTCCGGATGCCACACTGCTGACGGTCCGAAATCACGGTCACAGTGCGCTCGACACCCACCCTGATCTCGCCCTTGAAGTAACCCGCACGGTAGCGGACAGCGTTCACACGTCGCGAACCATCGACGCTGCCGCGTTGCCATCGGACCCGCACGGTGCCCGCGGGCTGATGCACCGGCTTGTCACCGCCCGGCTCCACTTCGCCACCTACTGCCCCAGTTCCTTCAGCTAAACGATTCTGCTAGCCCTTTTGTGATAATTCGTTGCCGGCGCGTCACCAACTTTCGCTGAGCCTCGTACACAGCCAAGTCGGCGTTCACGGCCACTACCGCAATCCTCGTGCGCACTCCAACCGGATCAATCGAGAAGAGGACCTGAATGACTTCCTCGACGCTATACCTCTGTTCTCCTACATCCACAAGCGTCTCGATACAGCCGGATCTGAATCTCTTACGGGTTAAAAACGCAACAGAGGGAGAGTCATCCAAGCAATGGGTATGGAGCCAGAAATGACGGAAATACATGGGCATCGCGCTTATACCGGCATGACTTCCGAGGGGGAAGCTGCTGTAGGCCGCATCGCTATCTGGGCTGCAAGTGTGGAACAGAACCTTGTGCACTTGTGTGCGCGGTTAATCAACATCGATGACCACCACACTGGTTACGCCATAACTGCAACCATGGGTGCGTCAGCGGTGAACGAACTTGTCCTCGGCCAGGTCAACGCGGGCATGTCCAGCGTCCCAGAGCCGCTGAGACGCGTCGACCAGCATCGCTTCGGCACATACGTTCCGGCCTGAAGAAGAATGAATACCGAAGTGCTGTCCTGCCTCACCACCGCGGGCCGCCGGGTTGGACTCTCCGTGGCACGACGGCGACAACGGATTGCCGGAAAACAAGGTGATATCTGATGAGGATTCTGCATGATCAAAATGCAGAGTCTGTCGCTGACTGCCCCGAGGGATCAGAGACTGAACGGGTTCTTCGTAGGGATGCTGGCTCTCTTCCGGCCTCTGCCTCGATGCCGTCAGGCTCAAATACTTTCAGCCGCCACGCCAATTTCTACTGGATCTGCAAAAAACACCTCAAAATCCGAGTAAGTAATTGCTCCCATACAAAAATCAGGTAATACGGTTATTGCTATCTACGGCCGGCAGTATGAGGCGGGGTGGCCCTGAGAATGGCACGGAAGCTGAGGCCTTGCTCCTCACCCGCCGCGGATATCAGAGAAGTTTGACCCGAAACGGGCACGTGCTCTGGCGAAGCCGGTGCACGAGACATAAAGTTGGTTGGCTGCCTGAGGCGACAATTGTCGGCCTTCGTCGAGCAGACCGACTCGGGCAACACTTGTTCCCGATAATTTCCCAACACCCGGAAGGGCGAATGAAAGATCGTTTGTGGCTTGCAGAAGTATCCGGACGGCTAAGTGGCCTCCTGACGGAGGCCTTCACCGGCATCCAATTCGACGTTGTCCCGCTCGTAGCCTGCGACGTCGCGACCCTGGACGTGTCGTGGACGGACGGGCCATCCCTGCATGACGTGGATACCCTGGCCCTTCAATTTGTGCTGCGTATTCAGCTCGAAAGCTGGGATGCGCCGCACCGGTTGCACATTGACAGGATCTCCAAGCGGCGAAACATCAGTCCGGCTGTTGAGGAGGAGCTGCTGACCAGGCTCTGCGCCGACCTGGAAACGAAGATGACGGAGTTGGACATGGAACGGCTCTACTCGCTCCCGTCTATCCTGGGGTCCCTGCGGCACTGCCCGGAAGCAGGTACTGTCCCCGAGTACCTGGATTTGCTGTTCGAAGCCACTAGTTTCCATGCGAGGCCGGCAGCCGTGGACGCCAGCGGATTGAGGACGTTGCGGTGCCGATGCGTGCTTTGCGGCCTCGCAGCTGCTTAGAGCCCGGCCGCGGGGTGAATCAGTTCGCGTAGCTGCTGCCCGGGCGCTGGGCGCCGGTTCGAGCTTTTTCCTTTTAGTGATTTCGGGTGGGATAAGTAGGGGCATCGCGCTGCGATTCCTGTAAATCCGGGAGATGATCAGGCTCTCCAGTTCCGCTCCCGACACGCTGATGACCTGCTGCTCTGGGCCGTATACGAGCGCGACACCGGCGGACAGAGCAGCGCGCACATTGCCGCCATCAAACTGATCGGACTCACAACCCGCTAAGCAGCAAGGACTACGTTGTGGCACCGCTCCATTGGGGGACCTACAGTGCCATAACCACCCAATGCCGAATCGATGAAAAAATTGATGGCGGCTGCTGCGAACATATTGCCAACTACACGCCCTTCGATAACGATGCAGCTGCGGTGCTGGCTCGGCAGTCCGGCAGGCTCCAACACACCGGCCGGAACCCGCCTAGGCATGGACAGCATGCGTAGGGCGGGCGCTTAGGACTTGAAATGCGTCTCCGGTGTCTGCTGTCCGATAGCTTCGATGACGGCCGCGACTACTAAGTGAAGTTTCATGTTCCGTCCGTTGGAAGCAGCTTTGAGGATGCTCATTGCTGTGTCGTGACTGCACCGGTTCTGGGCCATGATGATGCCAGCTGCCACGTCGATGGAAGTCCGTGAGCTCATGGCAGCTTTGAGCTGCTGGCTGGCCTCGGTCATGTGTGCCAGGCGCACTGCCAGGCGCAGTGCTCTGGACATTTCCTGTGCCATTCCTTCAGCGGCAACAACTTCCTTGTCACCGAAAGCCTCCGTTTTGGGTGCGTAGAGGTTCAAACCGGCGGCGGCCAAGCCGTCCAGCGGAATCGGCACCCCCAGGGCGGAGTGAATGCCGTGCTCGGTGGCTGCCTTGCTGTAGCCGCCGAAACGGGCATCCGTGGTGAAGTCGGAGACGACATAAACTAGCCCCTCGCGTGCGGCACGCAGACACGGGCCATCGTCGAACCGGAACTGGACCTGGTCCATAACCGCAGCGTTCTGGCTGTTGCTGGCGATGGTTGTCCTGGTCTGCGGACGCAGCAGGGTAACCGCACACAGCACGTTGTTGTCCGTGGCGGAGAAATGATCGGCAGCCAGTTGCGCAAGTCCGCTCAGAAATACATCAACATCGGCGCTCTCAAGCACCATGTCCTGCAGCCTGCCCGGAAGGGAGACCACATTTATTGCTGTCTTTTCATCGGTCACAGTTGGTCCGCTCTCTCAGTGGACACCGGGCGACGTCCCGCAAGTATCCGATCAGCCGGCGCCTTGCTGGACTAGCCCTTATATAATAGGCGAGGTTAGCTGCCCGGCGGGCCCACGAGCAGGAGTCTCAGTACTGGGTTGAGCGCCGCGCACAGGAGCAGCACCCCCAGGTCCTGGCACTGGACGGGACCGAGATCAGCAGCGCTCTGGGAACCCTCTGGGTTAGAGGATGCGCATAATGCCGCGGCAGCGCCGAACGGGAAAAATCCCGCCGAGGTGAGAGATCAACTGGTGTTGGCCCAAGACCTCCTGAACCGAGCTGTCTCTAGCCGAATGCGGACGACACTCCATGGTGTTCGCGATTCGTGGTTTGGTCCGGGCCGAATCCCCGGCTTGTCTGAAGTGGCTGATCGGCCGTCAAGTTCATGGACAGCATTGATTCGCGATCACTCGCGGCGTGTGATTGCTGCTTTGGACGTGGCTGTTCGCTGGGGTGGTCCGACGCGTGAGGCGGGCACAGGTGCTCCTGATCAGTGGCGGTCCCTGGCGGATGCGGCAGCCAAGGCCGGGTACGCTGACCAGCCGCACTCACGAGAGAGTTCAAGCGACTGGTCGGTGCAACCCCTGGTCAGTTCTTGGCAAGCTCAGCATAGAGATCCACGGAGTTTCCGTCCGGATCCAGCAGCGTTGCATACCGTTGGCCCCAGTGCGCGTCCCAGGGTGCTACGTGTCCGGTGTAGCCTGCGGCGACCAACTCAGCGTAGGTGGTGTCCACGGCAGTAGCAGACCCTTTGTCGAAAGCCAGCGCGATTCGATGCCCACCGGCAGGGAAGGCGTAGTTCCGGTCGAACCGTTGAATGGTCTTAACTGTGTCCCAAGCCAATGTGGTGCCGTCTCCGAGTTGTGCATCCACGTGGGGCGCTTCGTCCTGGCCGCTTTCTATGCTCACGCCTAGGCTGCGGTAAAAGGCGAGCGATCGAGCCATGTCATTGGTGACGATGCCGATGAATCCCAGTTTCAATGTCATACCACCAGCCTAGGGGGACCGTTCTGGGCGTGTCTTGAACAGATCGGCCAACCCGCACGCTGGAGGATCCGTCAGCGGACCACAATGATCGATCGAACCTGGTGATCCGCTCGGGTGATTTAGCTTGCTGAGATTATGCCAGTAGCCGACCAGAGGAACGACGGTGTAGGCAATGGGTAGTACGAACACCATCAGCAGAACCAGTTCCGCCCATTCATTCCACGAGGCAGCACGGATTCCCAGACCGAGGAACATGAAGGCAACCAGGGTGGTCGCGCTGTAGCGAAGGTAGCGGTTCCGATTTCGGGTGAGTTCGTCCCGGCGTGACTCGGAGCCTGTGTGAACCGGCGCCGTTCCCGGGGCTGCCTTAAAGATGTGCGCGTCACCCAATGAGAGGACGGATGCCCAGCCAGCCGCTTGGAAGATCTCGAAGTAGTCCGGCGACGGACTGCTTTCGTAGGCTAGGTCGAAGACGGCGTCTTCGGGGGCGCCGTCTTCGAAGCTCCATCCGTGCCCCAGCTTCGCTACACCGTTCAGGTGTTTTCCCTGACGGGCCATTTCCGCGAACATAACCAGGTCCTTCTCGGGGCTAAAAGCCAGGCCGTTGCCCATCCTGCTGGTGGTGCTCATGCTTCCTCCATGATGTGGTCGGCCATGGCCAGCAACTGGCGACGGCGTTCGATGTTGCGGACGAGGACCTCGTGGCCCTTCGCATTGAGGTGGTAGACACGCCGGGAATTGTCGCCGTCAAGTTCCTCAATGAGGCTGGCCCCGACGAGCTTCTTGAGCGTCGTGTACAGCGAGGCCGGCCCGAGCGTAATGGTTCCCCTGCTCTCCTGCTCAAGGAACTGCATCACGGCATAGCCATGGCGTGGTTTGATCAGGGCTAGCAGGACATATAGTGCAGCGTCGGCCAGATCGCCACTTTCAAAACCTGAGCTACGAGCCATGCCCGCACCCTGCAGGTATCGTATCATTGAACGATGTATTCATGATTGATATATAAGCACGGAAGTTCACCGGAGACCAGACAGAAGATTTCCTTGTAGCCCTCCGCGGGCCCTTCAGTGCGACACTTAGAGGAACCGGCTTGCAAGTCAGGCCCTCAAGGCAGGCTGTTCAAAACGGCGTCAGGACAGCCGGGAACAACGGCAGGTTTGTCTTCACTCAGGGGTCCGGCAAAAACAGGATTCAGGTTATTCTCGACAACAAGTCCGGCAACATCGTTACCGTAACCAAGGAATAGTCCATCCTAGCGCCCGGACGGCGGTGGTCATTCCTTGGGCCGAGAGGTGAACAGGTTCAGCCCCGAGGCCAGGGACAGGAAACGGGTGGCGCGTTGGCCGCGAACGCTGTTGCCCGCCCCGTCCAACGGGGGCGAGAAGGCCGCCAGCCCACCCTTGCTCGGGGAGATCGTCACGATACCGCCCGAGACCCCGCTTTTGCCCGGCATGCCGATGTCGTAGAGCCAATCCCCGGATCGTTCGTAGAGTCCGGAGGCGGCCATTGCGGCCAGCGCCCGCCCGTACACTGAGGACTCCACGACTCGTTGGTGTGTGAGCGGATTGACTCCGCCGTCGGCGAGGGTGGCACCCATCACGGCCAGGTCGCGGGCGGTGACCAGCAGGGAACACTGCTTGGTATAGACGTCCGTGGTCTCCAGGGGGTCGAAGTGCAGGTGCCCGTAGCTCTCCAGCAGGCAGGCCATACCCCGATTGCGCTGGTTGGTGGCCGCCTCGGACTCGTAGACCTCCACGTCGAGCTCCAGGTGGCGTCCGGCGAAGGCGGAGAGCCCGTCTCCACCACGCTCAGACCGAACAAGCGCGGGTCGGTCCGCCCCAGAATGGGGACGTAGTTCGCCACCAGCCCCTTGTCCACGTCCCGGTAACGGGCATGAGCAGTCTGCAACAGGTCCTCCACACGGTCGAAGGACGGCAGGCATCCGGTGGAGATCGGCCAACGTTCCTCCTCCGCGCTGAGCTCCTCCGCGCGGCCGGCTCCCACCTCCGCGGGGACGTCGGCCGGATGGAGTGTGCGCCCGGTGCCGGGCCGGTCAGCGTTGTTGCCGTCCACGAATGACCCCCGCCGCCGAGCGACCCAGCCGACCGCGATCAGGTTGGGGATCAGCAACAGTCCCATCACCACGACGAGGACGGTGGTCAGATGGTCGAAGTAGGCGTCCCCGAACACCAGACGCCCGTTGACGGCGATTAGGGTCGAGGACAGAACGCGGACACGTACGATCCGTCAGGACAGCAGCCAAAACGTCGTAGACAGAGCCGGGCCGGGGGCTGCGGAGCCCTGCGGAGCCGGCACTGGTACTGGCCCCGACAGCCGTCCGCGCCAGCGGACGCCCTTTTCCTGGTGAGTCCGGCGAACCCTCCACTAACACTCCGAGTTTTCTTTCGGTGCCCCTGGCGTTAGCGGCCGCGTGCCCCTAGTCGTCGGCACTGAGTGTTGCGAACGATGGTCCGTTGCAGCCGGCCCTCCGACAGTCCCCCTTGACTCTTGGACTAACGATTCAGTCCGACCGGTCGGTCGGTTCTCCTGCTACCATGACTTCATGAGTAACAAGGAACACATTCTGCAAACTGTTCGACGATTGGCGATCAAGACCGGGTCGGTGCCGTCGATGGATGCAATCGCTCAGCAAGCAGGGATCTCGAAGGGTGGGCTGATGCACCACTTCAAGTCACGCGCTGCTCTGGTGGAAGGCATTGCGGTGCAGGCAATACGGGATATCGATCAGGAACTGCTCGCGGCCGCCGGTCGCGGCACCGTGGTCGAGACCTGGTTGCGCCTGTCAGCATCTCGTGAAGAGGCTGCTCTTTATAGGGCGATGGTGATCCTGCCCACCGAACACGGCTCAATGACCGACACGCTTCTACAGCAAGCAGCTGAGGCCACCGGTCGGTGGGAGCAACTCTTCGCCGTTGAAACAGGAGACCCTGTGGCAGGCTCGGTCATACGTCTCCTGGGTGATGGGATGCTGCTTAACAACCTCACAAACGACTCTGCGCCTAATGTTGATTCGATCTTGCAGTGGCTGGTTCGTGGGTCCGCCAAGTGATGAGTGGTGGCCTCCTAGCCGGCATCGCCGGTCTCGCCCTGGCTGATTCGCTCAATCCAGCGACCATTGTCGTCATCACCCTGATCCTGCTCACCGTCAGCCACCGGCCTGTAGGGTCGGCATTGACGTTCGTCTTGGCCGCGATGAGCACGGTCTTCGCTCTGGGCATGGTCATCTTCCTCGGCGCCACTGCTGCCGCCGACGCCGTAGGCGAAGGGCTTATCTGGCTCCGCCGCGGAGTATTTCTCATTGCAGCCATCGCTCTCGGTATCGCCGGTCTCCGCCGTTTCAAGGACCGGGAAAGGATAGGCATCAACCTGCCGTCATGGTTCGGTGTGTGGACGGCTTTCCCGCTCGGCATCCTGGTTACCGGAGCGGACCTGCCCAACGCGTTCCCGTACTTCATCGCCATCGAACGGATGGTCGCCGCGAACGTCGACATCTCTGTAGGCCTTTTCGTGCTCGCCGGCTACGCCCTCGTGTACTGCATCCCGTGCCTCATTCTGCTCGCCCTCGGCATGGCGCACGGAGATAAGGTCAGGGCACGCCTGCGGAAGGTGCTGGATCGGTTCTCGACCGGAACCGTTAAGCGCTCTATACCAGCAGCACTCGCCTTGTTCGTTCTCGCCGTCGGAGTCCTCACCATCGCTCTCTGGCCCTGAGCATGCCGCGCGAAACCAGTACGGTGAGGAATTCTTCACATGAAACCACCTAAAGCGTTAATCAAATCTGAGCCCGACATGCTCAATTGCGGGTAGGGGTCTGCTCCGGCACCGTAGGGCCGAGCCGGTTCCGCGGTGGCGTAGAGCGTGTTGAGCTGGCGATAAAGGATTCGGGCGATGTAGCGCTTCAGGGACCTACGGATCTCCCGGTAGCTTCGGCCTTCTTGGGTGCCTTTGGTGACCTAGTCCCGTGTTCCGGGGTCGTGGACCATCCGAGTCATGGTGATGGCGTGTAGGGCCCGGTTGAGGCGCCTGTCACCACCCCGGTTGAGCCTGTGCCGGACAATGTTACCGCTTGAAGCAGGCAAAGGACTTACTCCTGCCAGTGAGGCGAAGGCAGCTTAGCTGCGAACCCTTCCTGGATGCGGCCACATGTCAGGATCGTAGCGACAGTGACAGCCCCGGCGCCGACCATCTCCAGCAGCGGCGGAGTAGGGCTTTGCTGGATCAGCTCTGTCATGCGCTTTTGGTTCGCAGTCAACTGCGTGGTCACTTCGTGTACGCGGCGCGGCAACCGAACTGCTTCCTCGCGCGCGATCAACAACTTGATTGGCTCGTCTCGTTCCCTCCACCTGGTGATCGTGTCGATCTGGGCGGGAACCAGCGATTTACGAGCGTCGATTCCTAGATCGTGTGCCCGGAGTAAGGCGATGAGCGCATTGACGTTCATCGTTCTGCCCCGGGTTAACTGATCCCTGGCTGCGCTGAGGATGGATCTTGAGTCCAGCACGGGATCCTTCGTCCTGGCGCGGGGTTCGAAGCTGAGAGTCATCTAAAGCCAGGACTGCGGTTCCGATAGCCGCAGCGTCTAACGGATCGGATTTACTGATCGAGCGGCGTCCTCGGGCGTTCATCCATGGAGCTTCGACGACGTCACAGCCGACCTCGGCTACTGCCCGGGCAAGATGTGCCCCATAGGAGCCGATACCCTCGACAGCCCACAGACACCCTCTGTCGCCGTCCGTGCGTCGGCCTACCCAGACAAATGCGGGAGATCCCTGCCGAGGTAGTCGGGAATTGCTCGCACGCGACCTGTCGCTTAGTACGGGCCTCGATGATGGAGTAGGTGTGTGTGCGGGCGTGGCAATCCACGCCGCTGACGAATGGGCGGGTTTGCGCAACGAGTGTCACTGCGGTCAACCTCCTTCCTTTTGAACGGGCAAGATCAATCGCGTGGCGACCGGCACTGACCTGGAAGGAGTCATTTCGGGGCAATACTGCGGTGAGCCACAACCGCAGGGGCTGGGCAAGCTTCTAATCAAGCCACCGACGTGGAATAGGTCAACACCGGCCGCTTCATCCAGCGCGGACAGCTCGGGGGAAATGCACCCTCAAGGGGCCAGTTGTTTTTCGAGTCACACGTCAGACGGAACGACCGGCATCAACACTGTCAACTAGTCCCAGACCAGCCGCTGCAAGACTCACAGTTGTTTTTTGCCTGCTGGTGGCCACTGCTTCCCATTTTTAAATCGGGCCATCCGGTGGGCAGAGTTTTGTTCGGGCCGACCAGATGGTTGGTCTAGAAGAGTTGGTGTTCTGGCAGGTAGGGCTGATGGCGGTCTTGAAGATCTGCGTGTTCCCCGTCGCCGTCCCTGCCTTCGTCGAAGGAATTGTCAATGAGCGCCTGGATTGCGGGAGCGTATTGGTCGTAGATCAAGTTCAAAGGTGTGGTGTCAAGGTCTGGTCGGCGTATAACCCGAAGGGCGATGATGAGTCCGGAGATCTGGGCTGCCACGAGCCGGGCGCGCAGCTCGCGGTTGCTACCCGCAAGTCGGGCAACGAGGGGCTGAATGACGTGTTCTTCAGTGGAAGCGATGAGATAGTCGCGGACGTCCGAGCGGTCTAGTGCTTTGTACAGGGCAGCATAGTGATCTGGCTCGGTCTCCATCAGTCGGCGCAGGATGTTGCGGCCGAGCTGGTCTCGCGGCCCCTCGGTGATGCCGCGGATGCGTTCGTCCATGCCCATAGTCTCGATGAACAGGGCGTCCTTGGATCCGAAGTGGCGAGCGATCAGTCCTGGATCTACGCTGGCTCGAGTTGCGATATCACGTACGGAGGTGTTGGCGTACCCCTTCTCGGCGAAGAGAACGGTGGCAGCGGCGCGGATGGCGTCTTGCGCACGGGTCGAAGGTGGTCGGCCGCGCCGCTGAAGGGGTGTGTCTGAAGGTGCCATCGCTCTATTCTTCCTCACCAACGATTTCGTCTACAGTGATGACACAACGGAGATTTGTGAGACGACAACAGTCAGCGTGGTTAGCTGTGACGCCGCTGTCCGTTGCCCTCCGCCAGCAGTGGACCCCACGCGTCTCTGTCGGAATCTATGGCACTGGTTGTGAAACGCATGACCAGAATCAACAACACGCTCGTCATAAGAGCGCGTGAAATCGAAAGGACGATTTTCAATGAACAAAGAACTGCGCTTCGACGGACGTGTCGCCATCGTGACAGGCGCCGGAATCGGCATCGGGGCTGCCCACGCACGGTATCTGGCCGCCCGTGGTACGGCCGTCGTGGTTAACGAGCTCCCATTCAACCTGCACCGGGCAGAGGCAGTACGCGACGATATTCGTGCGGCCGGCGGCACGGCGATAGCAGTGGGGGCCAGGATCGGCGATGACGACGCAGCAGCGTCCCTCGTGGCAGCGGCCATCGCGGAGTTTGGCCGCATCGACATCCTGATCCATAACGCCGGCGTTCCCGCCGGCCGCATCATAGATGGATCCGAGCAAGTCGCGAATGCACCGGCAGCTGGCATGGATCTCTACTTCGACATCAACGTCCGCGGGTCCTTGCAACTCAACCGGGCCGCCTGGCCCCACATGGTCGAGCAGGGATACGGCCGCATCCTGTTCACGTCCTCCGCTGTGGGAACGGGCTTCTGGTACGGACCGACGGGCTACGAACTGGATTACGCCGTGTCAAAGCTCGCAGTCTTCGCTGCGGCCCGGCAGGTCGCAGCCGCCGGCAAAGAGCACGGGATCATCGCGAACACTCTCATGCCGTGGGCTTTCACCGAGACAGTGGGTGCAAGCGGCGGCGGGGAGGAAACCGAACTCATCAGCTTCATGAGAAACACTCTGCAGCCGGAGAAGGTCGCCATAGCGATCGCTCCCCTCCTCCATGAGGATGCCCCGACGACCGGTGAAGCGTTCACTGCCGGCGGCGGACGAATGGCTCGGGTGTTCCTCGCCGGCACGCTCGGGTACTTCAACCCGGACCTCACCTCAGAGGACGTCGTGGATAACTGGGAACAGATCATGGGAACGACCGATGAATCAGGGGCGCTGGTGGATGTCTTCGAGCAGAGCCAGCCCCGCGAAGAGCGGCTCTTCTTCAAGGCCCTCGAGCTCGGGCAGACTCCCGACCTGAAATGGATCTCCGAGCAGCCCGTGAAGGAATCTACGCGGTCAGCCGCGAAGTAACGAACCGCCGGACGTCCCGAGTCCGTCGAACCTTTCGCCTAGGGCACATCGCACGTATTTCGATCCGCCAAGGACTGGCGGAACGAAAAAACGTTGTACGTAAATGCATAGTCCGTGTTGCTCGCAAGCAAGAGGTTTTCACGCAAACTTCTAGAAACCCGTCCACCATCAGCTCCTATGCCACACAACGCCGATCTTGGGGAGGACCTAAAGGCCCATAAAAACGAACATTGCATCACATGTGACAGTGAATTTCGTTTTAACGTACTGTCGGCGAATGGAAGACGATCACACGATTGCGGCAAAGCTGGATCACGCCATTGAACTGCTGAAAAAGCTGGAGGCAGACGGTCCACGAACCAACCGAACAGCCGAGAAATTTTGGGCACTGGAGGACTTCGAGAACGTCTGGACGATCCCTCTGGCGATGTCATGCTCGTAGGCGCAGTTAGCCTGCCTGCGGGTGAAACCTATGACTGGCAGCAAGGTGCTTCAACGGAGGCCTTACTTGAAAACAACTGGGCCGAACGTATTGCACCTGTGAGGGCCCTCGGACATCCCGTCCGGCTGTCACTCCTTCAGGCCGTCCTAAAGGGCCAGCGCTCAACAGCCGAGCTGGCAGCCATTCATGGCGTCGGTACCACAGGTCAGCTTCATCATCACCTTCGGCTGTTGGTATCAGCAGGATGGCTGCAGGCTGCAGGGCGTGGCCACTACGAGGTGCCTGCCACCCGTGTCATTCCACTTCTCGCGGTCATGGTAGCCGCAGCACCCTAATTGCAAGGAGAGGACATGCTGCAAAACATCAAGACCTCACCTACCTGTGTCTGGCTTCCACGACGAACCCGGATCCTCGCGGCATTGAGGTGGCCGATAACGGCTCTCACCCTGACATTGGTTCTCATCGTGCTTGTCTGGGATATGCTCCCGGAAGGACCCCAGGCGTTGCAGATAACGCACAGCCTCTTGTCGCTGTTGGTTTTGCTTCTGGTGATCACCATGATCGGAATAACCCGATGGGGCGCCGGGCCAAAACGAGATGCCTTTGAGGTCAAAATGCCCGTTGACGGCCGTTGGAAGATCATCAGTTCACCTGCAGAGCGAATCCCCAGTCATGGAACCCACGTCTTCGGCCAGGGCTGGGCTGTAGACATGCTGTGTGCTCCCCCTAATACAGAGCCAGTCCCGTTCAGGACCGTCGGAGGTCCCCTTCCGGCAGATCATTTTCCGTCTTTCGGACAGCCGATCAAGGCAGGAGTGCATGGCACAGTTGTGGTAGCCCGCGATGCCGCAAGGGACCATGGGAGTCAAAACAGTTGGCTGCTGTTGCCGCTGTTTTTTATCGAGTCCTTTTTGCGTGGTGTTGGCGGCGAACGGTTAATTTTCGGAAATTTGTTGGTAATCGCCTTGGAGGATAACCCCTACCTTGCTTTGGCCCAATTGCAGAGGGGGTCGATCACAGTGCGGGTCGGGGACAAAGTCTCCCCCCAGGATCTGGTCGCGAGATGTGGCAACTCGGGGTCCAGTTCTGAACCTCACCTTCACCTCCAGATGATGGACCGTCCGTCACCAACCTTCGCCGCAGGTATCCCGCTTTCCTTCACTGACGGCATGGCGGCTGTCCCTATGCCGAAGCGAAACCAAATGCTCATCAGTCAGCGCGATACTGGTCCGTCCTAAACTGTGGGATGCTCCGCGCTGAGTCGGCGAAAGTGGCCCGACGGACTAGGGAAGGTTGGCGCACAAGCGGGAAGGGGAACGATCTTTTCTCACGCCGGGGATCCAGAGGTTGTTCCAGTCTTGACTGGCGTGCACTCTTTCCGTGTCGGTCCAGCCAGTTCCGAGCACCTAGTTCTGGCATTCTCCTGTACAGGGTCGCTCGGGACATATTCAGGTGTTGGGCTCCGTGGGCGACCCGCTCATCTGCCTCCCTCAGCCGGTGTTGCGGATCTGCTGCCGCTAAGCTGCTGCCGCCGCCCGCCTAGGTCTATGCCGGCGGCACGGCGTTTGGAGACGGAGGCGTTGGTATGTTCTGTTTGCTCTCCGGCACCGTCTGAGCCAAGCCCTCAGCCCAGGTTCAATACCCGCCGATTCAATCCCCCGGCCGACAGGTCCTCGGTCAGGCCGAACATGTTCACTGTGGACCGGCAAAGGCGGGCCAGCGTGGTGATGACCAAGGGTGTCACCTTCATGCTGCGCCTCCAATACCCCCGTTGGATTACGGACGGATGCCATGGCACCGTTCTGACGCCGTGGGCCATATAGGTGTCATTGCGGCGCGCCCGCCACCAGCAGGCCACCAGCAGATCCAGAACCTGCCGATCAGCGTCCTGCGTCTTACGGCCCAGCCTTCGAGTTCGTTTCGGATGATCTCCTCGACCCACTGATTGTCTGCATCAGTCGGCGACTGCACGAGATGAAAAGCGAGGCCGTCGACGAGGGCATGTACTTTCCGCGCCCGGGCTGCGACGCGCGCCGATGGCGCATCAGGTCGCAATCGGACGAGGAGCGCCTCACAGAGTCCAGCAAGGTCGCCTTTAGCCTGGGCGCGGATTTTGATCAGGTTGGGGTCCGCGCCGGACTCGGCTACCAAGGCGACGTTGATTTCCATCTCGCTTCGGCTTTGGGCGTCGGTAGGAACGAGATGCATGAGGATCGTCGTCGCGTCTGTGATGGAATCACCGCTCGGCTGCACCGAGCGGATCCGTTCGGTAACCCGTTCGATCATCAGTTCAGCGGCATAAATCAACAACGCGTCGCGGGTTGGAAACATGTGCCTGAGAGAGCCAACCGACACGCCAGCGCTATCCGCAACGGTGCACAAGGAAACGGCAGACATTCCCTGCTGGTGAATCACAGACCACAATGCATCGATGAGTTGGGAGTTGCGCGTTGCATGATCAATCTTGCGAGGCATGGCTCATGGCAGCTCACTCGCGCTAGCATGATCCACCGTGACTCACCTAAATAACGCGGCGGACTCGTGTGCATGCTCGCGCCACGTCGATCGTCCGCGCGGTCCTTGGATGGCTAATTCTCTGCGCCGGAATCGGCTTCTCGGTGACACTTGCGCTTCTTATCAACGGATGGCTCGGTTTCGGACCAGGTGGAGTTGCAGTCACACAGGCGCTCTTGGTATCCGCCATAGTTTTCCCTACCGTGCTTGTACTGCGCAGAAAGATCGACCGCAGACCGTTAGGCGGGCTTGGTCTCGCACGTCGGTTAATGCGACCTACAGCTATTGGTGTGGCCGTTGGCCTCGGAACCGCGTGTGTCGTTTGGCTGCCGGCGCTGTGGCTGGGGTGGCTCACGATCGGGCGCGTCGACCTGGCGCAGCTACTCATGTTCATCGTGGTCAACGCATTCGTCCTCTTTCTATATGAAGCGTTGCCCGAGGAACTGGCGCTACGGGGCTACGTCTGGACAACACTCAGTGAGAGCTGGAGGCCATTCTTCGCCACCATCCTTGTCACTGCGCTCTTCCCGCTGAGTTCGGTCGTCATCAGCGTCATGCAAACAGGCTCGGCACTGACACTTGGAGTGGACGCCAGTGGGATTGCTCTAGTTCCACTAGGTAACGACTCAATTGCCTACTTTCTCCAGCTCATACTGTTTGGCCTCGCATTATGCGCTGCCCGACGCATACCGATCCCCGGCGCGCTGGCCATATGTATCGCATTCCACGTAGTTCAGCTGTCCGTCAACAGAGTGCTGCTCGGAGGATTGGGGTGGCTTGATTCCGGCGTAACAGCAGCCTTTGTTGAACCAGACACAATCGCACTTGTGCTCGTTCACATCATGCTCAGTGGCGTCGCTTTTCTCGTTATCCGAAAAATCTTGGAGCAGCGTCGCTCATAGTCAAACCGGAGCGTAGACCTCGGCACCTCAGGTTCTCTCGAAACGCTCGATGTTGCAGGTCAATAAAGTTCCGCGCAAACCGGACGCCAAGCAGCAGAGTCTCCAGCTGGCCCACCGTCTCAACCGCCCGCGGGTAACCGATCCACCGATCCACACGGATCACCTCGACCCTCTCGCTTGCCGGCAACTGTGCGGTTGGCCGAACGGCTGGGTGCAGGCAGGACAGATCAGGTGCCTCATCGCGGAACATCTTCACCACTGTTCGATTTGATCGAATCGAGCTACGAGCACCGCTGCCGGCTCTGCGTCCGGTGGCTCGTCATCAGACGACTCCGGCGGAAGTAAACGCCCGTCCCCTTGGCACGGGTCTTCGCCGCGGTACTTGTGGTGTTGCGTGGCTCAGCGTCGCGACGCATGCGCTTGGTTGTCTTCGACACGGTGCTCGCGATCTCCTCCGTCGGCATTGGAACTGGTGCGGATCCAGGGCTTGCCGGCGGCTGCGAAGCGGCCGCCGAAGGCCCGCAGCAACAGTTCCGTTCCGGCTTCCTGCGAGTAGGACTCTCGGGCCCTTTCTCTAAGTTTTTCCTGGTGTGTCATCTCTGCCGTTCGTGTTCACAGCCGCCGGCGGGCGGGCTCCCGCACCAGACGAAAATGATACCGCGCCGAAAGACGCAGAAGATGAGAAACAATCGTGAACGGCCTGTCCAACTGTTTGTAACCCTCAACGACCATGGGGATGAAGTTTCAGCAGTATCTGAGGGCCCGATCGGGTGCCAGTTCCTGATCAATACGACCCGCGGATGTCTTGCGGTCTCGGTTCGGCATCCAAGACGACGGCTTCGGACACGGGAAGGAAAACCCGCGCCGAACGCCCGATGACCCGGGGCCGGAACGGAGTAGAAGGCCATCCGTACTCGGAAGACGGTTGTGTTGGAACCACCACGACACCGGCTACGGCGGTGTCGTGGTTACTCTCGTGCAGCTTCCGGCAAGGAATCCAACGCGGCCGTAAGTTGGTCCTCTGCCGGGACGAGTCTCTGGTCCGCTGCAGGCAACTGCTCGTAGGTATAGGCGGCCACTGCCATCGGCGAGGTAGTGCGTCCCAGAGCATAGCGGACTGTGTGCTCGTTTTTACTGCCGCAGATGAGAATCCCCACCGTCGGGGCATGCGCCTCACGGCTCAGCCGGTCATCCACGAGCGCCACATAGAAATTGAGCTTGCCGGCATGCTCAGGTTGGAACTTACCGGTTTTCAGTTCAATCACGAAGTAACGCAGCTGCTCAACGTGGAAGAACAGCAGGTCGATATAGAAATCATCACCGGCAACCTCGAAGTGGACCTGCCGTCCTACGAAGGCGAACCCCGGGCCCAGCTCCCGCAGCGTCTCCACGATCCGGTCCATGAGCGCCTGCTCCAGGTCCCGTTCAGCGACTTCACCGGAGAGCCCGAGGAACTCGAAAGCGTAGGGATCCTTGGCGACCTGCTGTGCCAGCTCCGAATCCGGAGAGGCCAGCTGACGGGTGAAGTTCGACGGCGCCGTCCCCGTGCGCTCCATCGACCGGTTCATCATCATATTCAGCAGGACGTTGCGGGATCACCCATACTCCAGAGCCGCAGCGGCATACCAGTCACGGGATTGAGGGGACTCGGCTTTGTCCAGGATGGTGCGGATGTGGCCCCACGGCAATTGCGCCACAACCTGTGGCACATTTACTCCGCTACCCCAGGCTTCGGCCATGGTGCGCATGTATTGCAGGTTCCGCTGGGAAAATCCGGTCATCTCCGGAAACGCAGCCCGCAGGTCCTCGGCCAACCGGCGGATCACTCCGCTACCCCACCCCTGCCGGTCCTGCCGGGTCAGGATCTCCCGCCCGATGCCCCAATACAGTCCGATCAGTTCCGCATTAACGGTCCGCTGCGCCCTCATCCGGGTCTGGCGGACCCTGTCCTTCAGAGATTCCAGCAATCCTGCGTAGTCCTCGGGAAGTGGATCCAGCCGGTCCGATGTCATGAACCCATCCTACGGAAGCGCCCCCACTGGCCCGCCGTTAGCGATTCGCCGGTGTCACCGGACGACCTCCGACAGCGCAGAGGTACGTCGCCACCTGCGCCCCGGTGTGCGGTGAGGTCTCGACCACGGCGTCCACCTCGTACACGCCCCGAAGCAGCTCGGACGTGAGCACGTCGGCAGGCGCCCCCGCCGCATGGACTCCCCCGCCGTGGAGCACCACCACCCGATCGCAGAATCGTGCGGCGAGGTTGAGATCGTGCAACGCCGTGATCACCGTCATGTCCAGGGATGAGAGCAGAGCGAGCAGGTCGAGTTGGTATCGGATATCTAGATGGTTCGTCGGCTCGTCGAGCACGATTACGTCAGGCTCCTGCGCGAGCGCACGTGCGAGTTGTCCGCGCTGCTGCTCACCTCCGGACAGGCTGCGCCACGTTCGTGAGCGGTAGCGCCTCATCCCTGTCAGCGCGAGTGCGCGTTCGATCGCCGCATGATCGCCGCGGTCCAGGGTGGCGAACGTGCCGCGGTGGGGTGTGCGCCCCAGCGCCGCCGTCTCCTGCACGGTGATATCCTCGTACACCTCCGGTGACTGCTCGACGATCGCGAGCCGTCGGGCGACGGATCGGCGCCGCATGGTTCGAAGGTCTTCGCGGTCGAGGGTGACCATGCCTGCATCCGGGTGGCGCAGGCCGGCGAGGATGCGCAGCAGTGAGGTCTTTCCAGCGCCGTTCGGACCGAGGATGCCGAGCATCTCTCCCGAGCTGGCCTCGAGCGAGACTCCGTCGAGGATCGTAGTGCCCCCTGCCGACCAGACAATGTCGTGCGCAGCCAGCGCGGTCATCGCGTGGCCGCCTTGCGAAGGACAAGAGCGAAGACTGGCGCGCCGAGTAGCGCGGTGATGACGCCGACGGGCACCTCGTGTGGAGCGAACGCCGAGCGTGCGAACGTGTCGACCCAGATGAGGAAGATCGCTCCTCCCAAGGCTGACAACGGCAGCAGCATCCGGTGCGTGTGTCCGGCGAGCAAGCGGACTATGTGTGGGATGAGGAGGCCGATGAAGCCGATCGCGCCGGATGCCGCGACTGCTGCCGCCGTCATGAGCGCGGTGAGGATCATCAGCGCCACCCTCGCGTGCGTGACGCGGATGCCGAGCGAGGCGGCGGTGTCCCAGCCAAAGGTGAAGGCGTCGAGTGCTGGTGCGAACAGCAGGCAGGCGACGGCGCAGATGACGATGACGATGGATGCGACGATGAGCGGCTCCCAGCGCGCACCGCCGAGCGAGCCGAGCAGCCAGTAGGTGAAGCCCCTGGTCGAGTCGGCGTCGCCGTTGAGCATAAGCACGAGTGAGGTTACGGCTGAGAAGAACTGCGACACGAGTACGCCGGTGAGCACGACGCGGGACGGGTTAGACACCTTCCCTCCCCCGATCAGCAGCAGCACGATCGTGAAGGCCACGAGTGCTCCGGCGAATGCCCCCGTTGAGAGGCTCACCGCGCCGGAACCGAAGCCGAGGATCATGACGGCTACGGCTCCGGTGGAGGCGCCGGATGAGACGCCCAGCAGGTATGGCTCGGCCAGGGGGTTGCGGGTGATCGATTGCAGCACGGCGCCGGAGACCGCGAGTCCCAGTCCAACTGTCGCTGCGAGTAGCACCCGTGGCAGGCGTGATTCCCAGATCAGCGCGTCGATGAGTGGTGAGACCGGAGGTGCCGGGGCGAGTGCCTCGAGTCCGAGGTGGCGGAAGATGATCGCGATGACGTCGAGCGGGCCGATGCTCGCGGTGCCGACGAAGGTCGCCGCAATGATCGATGCGGTGAGTGCCGCGGCGAAGATGATGAGGATGGCCGATGACTGTAGCCGGCGACGCACGCGGTCGCCGGCGGGTGGGTCCGCCGCCTCTCTGGTTGCGGTGCCGGCGCCCAATTCACGGGTGGCGGCGGGCGACGGATGCGAGGTCGCACTGTCGATCGCGGCATCCGTCTCGGTGACCTTGATCATCGCCGTCCCAGGACGACGACGTCGTCGTAGTGGCGCCAGATGACGCCCGTCTCGGAGAAGCCGGCCGTGCGCAGCGCGCTCAGATGCAGCTCGAGCGGCGCGTGTGGGGTCGGCGGCCGGTCCGCGAAACGGCGGTCGCGCTCGTCTGTGTGCCGAGCGAGTGCCGGAAGAGCGATGGCATCCGCCCACCATTCGTCCCAGGTTTGCACGCCCTGTGAGTACGAGGCGTGCTGGGTGCGTTCGTCGTCAGCCGCGGCGAGTTCGCTGAGGAGATGCTGGGTGGTGGGGTCATAGCGCAGATGGTCGGCGTCCATGAAGACGCCGTCCGGTGGAAGCACGGTTCTGAGCGTGGCGTAGAGAGCGACCAGCTGCGCGGGTTCCAACCAGTGCAGCGCGGTAGAGGAGACGGCGGTGTGTAGTGAGCCTTCCGGCAGACCTGCTTCCCATCCCGGCGCCGCGAGGTCGGCGTCGAGAGCCGTGAATCGGTCGCCGTACCGGGTGCTGAGCCAGGTGCCGGCGAGGGCGAGCAGCACCGGGTCGTAGTCGATGCCGATCACGCGGGCGCGGGGGAAGCGTTCCAGTATCCGCTGCGACAGGCTGCCCGGCCCGCAAGCCAGGTCGAGGGCGGTGAGTCCTGCGCCGTCGGGTTCCAGGCCCGGTGTGGTCTCGCACACGTGGGCGATGACGTCGAGCATGACCTCGAAGCGCTGTTCGCGGTGGGTGATGTACGCGGCCTGCTGATCGTCCCAACGGCGGATGAGGTCCTCTATGGCATCCGTCATCACTTCACCTCCAGGTCGACGAGCCCCTGAGCGACGGTCGGCAGTGCCTGCACGCTGTGGATCGACGGGTCCATGTACTGGCCGGGAACGATAATGAAGTGGTCGTTGATAACGGCATCCATTGTCGAGGTCAACGGATCGTTCTTAAGGAAATCGATCTTCTCCTCGGCCGTGTCACCGGGGTACCCGCGGGTCAAGTCTGCGAGGACGATCACCTCGGGATCGTGCAGGGCGATTTCATCCCAGCTGACCTCCGGCCATTTGGTGTCGGCGTCGCTGAAGATATTCTCGGCACCAAGCATCTCGGTAACGGTCTGCGGCAGACCGCCGGGACCGGCGACGGACGGGGTGGATGCGGATGCTGCCGTCGAATAGAACCAGACCAGCTGTGGCCTGCCCTCGATCTGCTCGGCGATCTCGAGTCCCTCGTCTACGACGGCCTGTTGGGCTGTAACCACTTCTTCGCCGGCATCCGGCACGTCGAAGATCTGCGCGATGGTCTCGATCTCCTCGAAGAGCATGTCGAATGTCGCACCGCCCTCGACCGCTAGGTGATAGGTGCAGTCGAACTCGCTGAGATAGGTCGGCACGCCGAGGTCGTGCAGTTCGGCGCGTTCTCCCGCGTTCTCGGCGGTGAGGAAGGATGCGAACGAGGAGTAGACGAAGTCCGGTTCGGCTTCGAGCAGTGTCTCGTGCTTGATAAGGCCGTTGGTCAGCAACGGGATCTGGGCATAGGCGTCGGATATGTCGTCACCTATGGGGTCGGTCTCGTACGACGTGCCGGCCATGCGGCCTTCGAGTCCGAGCGCGATCATGATCTCGGTGGCGGACTGATTGAGCGACACCGCTCTCTGTGGCGAGTGCTCTATCGTGACATCGGTGTCGCAGTTTTCGATGGCGAGGGGGAAGGGATCGCCGCCACTAGCGGTGGCTGGTGCATCGTTTGAGGCGGGTGCCGCCCCGCAGCCGGAAAGACCCAGCGCCGCTGCGGCGATCGCACTAATGATAATGATTCTCAGTCGCATTGACTCAGCGTACCGTCCGTAACCGCCCAGAGAAAATCCGCCTCCGGACGTGGTGAAAGACGCACCTTCCGCTTAAATGAGTGCCCTGGTGACATCGCATTGAAGATGCGACCACAGATTTCTCGGCGAAGGCGACCGTGCATTGCTGCAGAACGCCCAGTTCACCCGCACCGCGCGAGTCCTCAAGTCAGAAGGTTGGCTCGACCGGCATCTGCTAATCGCCATTGTCAATATCGTTATCAAGCGCCGTGCCGTCTCCCAAGGATTGACCTTGACGCGGCAGATGACAGACACACGATGGCAGGAATATATCGACCTAGCCCACACGCCCCCACGCGCGGCGGACCCAGTACTCCGGCCAGAGATTTGCGGCGAAGGTGAACTCCGGTTCCACCGATGACGATGCCGATCCCGGATACGCCCCGTAGAGCGACAATGGATCACGCATCCTCCGTCCGGAGAACGTCGTGGCGCTCAGCGCCAGCACACGGCCGACAAATGAGCATCTCCACGTTCGAGCCAAAGCCGCCGGCGAGCAAAGTGACGATGAAGATTGTGATGCCAGGAGCTTGATCTGCTCCTTATTTGACTACCGCTGCGATCCGGGCCAGGAAGCACCACCACAAACCCACACCAAGGAAAAAGACCGCTCCGAGATGTAGCCCCCAAGATGACTCAAGTCCGCCCGTCACCGCAAAAAATACAGCTATCAAAAGCAGAAAGACAAGCGCTGGGGGCGGTGGACTTGATTCCGGCGGAGCAGTTGGAGTCCGCTGCGGCAAGGGTCCGCCCAGTTTTCCTCAAAAGCGACCGAGTACATTACGAGAGCGTACTGAACGCTCTAAACAGTGTCCTGAGAGGACGCGTCGGCTCAGATTCGTTCAGTGATCGAGTCGGGTGCCTGCGGAATCTGTTTCAACAAGCTGATCCTGACTACCCTAGCCACGGTCGGGACAAGGAATGGGACGGTGGCTCGGTTTCCAACAAACAGCTCTCTGGTGCCTGGCTATACGGACATCTCCTTCATGAGGATGAGACGAGGCGGTCGTTCGGCAAAGCCCTCCCCTTGGAAGAGATATTTGTATCCGCAATGCGCACGGTTTGTTCAGAGCTGCTCGCGGTAGTGAAGACCTTTCACCTGGTTGAAGAGCTTCAGGTGAAGGGATGGTTGGAACTGCCGGAAGATGTCTTTACCGACGACGTTACTATTACCGCTTCCTCCTGGACTCCGACGGGAGACGTATCCATGTATCTCGCTCCTGTGGATACCCCCATGCCGGACAACATACCGTCCGATTTCCTCAAGGACAGCCGATGGAGACCACTGACTGAGGTCATCGACCTCCCTGAACCACCTCCTATGGAGAACTGACACCGATTTGCGGCGCCCAAGCCGGTGCTGCTCCATGACTCACTGAGTCCCATGCTCACGGAGTCTGGCGCAGGAGTTGCCCCTGGTCGCCGCCGACCCTACCAGCAGACTCCGGGACTCACCGACTAACAGACTCGCAGAGTCACAGACTCGCAGAGTCACAGACTCGCCAACAAAGGGAGGTGCTCAAGATCGCCACCGACAGATTCCGGGGTCACCGACTGACAGACTCACAGACTCACCGACTGACAGCGTCACGGAGTCACAGAGTCACGGACCCTGTGACAGCCGGAGTTGCCCCTGGCTGCCTCCGACCTACCACCAACAGACTCGGTGACTAACAGACTCACGGAGTCACGGAGTCACGGACTAGCGGAGCGACCCCTAGCTGCCGCTGGCCCACAAACAGACTCAGCGACTAACAGAGTCACGGACTCTGGGGTTTACCGTCTGCAGCCAACGATAGCCAGTGCTGCTCAGCAGTAGACAATAACTTCCGGACCCACAGAGTCCCAGAGTCCCAGAGTCACCGAGTCACCGAGTCGCTGACTGCCAGAGTCACGGACTAACAGAGTCACTGTGTTGAACGTCGGCGGGGCTGCAGCAACCGGGTAAGCCGGCCCCCACAACCACAGCCCTACCAAGCAATCCTCCTGCATCGAGTTGCTGGCATCCTGCATGTCTGCGCCGGCAGAGATCGTGAATGCCTGGCCCGCTGCCCCTCTCCATGCTGGGGGGGGAGGTGGGAGGCCTTGGCCCGACATCCACATGATTCTGCAGACTCTGTCGGTAGCGCCAATCCTGATAAAAAGCTGATCCAGGTGGGCTTGTAGGGCGGGGGAGTGGTGCACCGAGAGTGGGGGAGGGGTCCGCAACAGAGTCACGGACTCGCGGACTCTGTAACTCACTGACTCTGTTAGTTGAGTCTGTGACTCACAGACTCCGCGTGTCACAGAGTGAAATCCAATCAAAAACAGAAAATGACTGATAGTTTTGTTCTAAATCGCATGCCGGCGACCAAGGGACGTTGCAAATCCCGCTTTCTGCTCAGCAGCTCCCAGTAGGGGAGGGGGCGGGCCTTGACTGCCGGCACCCAGCAGCTGAAATGACAGAAGGAAGCATCAATGAGGGTCGTCGCCGTCATCAACCAAAAGGGTGGTGCAGGGAAATCCACCACCGTGATGAATTTGGGCGCTGTGGCGGCAGAGCACTCTAAGGTGCTCGTTGTCGACGTTGATCCGCAAAAGTCCGTGACAACCTGGGCTGAGACGGCTGACCAGCTCGCTGAGGGGAAGCAGCTTCCCTTTGACGTCGTCAGCGAAACCGACCCCAGCATGCTCAAGATGATGCGCGATCTGGACTACGACACCATCTACGTCGACACCCCCGGCAATCTGGACAATGCCGAGGTACTGAAAGCGGTCGTGGATAACTCCGACTTCGTCCTTCTGCCTACCCAGCCCAGTGCGCTGGCGATGCTGCCGCTGATCAACACTTTCACTTCCATCGTGCAGCCGAGCGGCCTCGACTACAGGGTCCTGGTTACCCAGGTCGACTCCCGCTCCATCGTCGATGCCACTGATGCCCAGGAAACGCTGCGTGAATACGGGTTAAAGGTCTGCAAGTCTTACGTCCGCTCCTACAAAGTCCATGAGCGGGCCCCGATGACGGGCAACGTCGTCACTACCTATGACACGAGCCGGAATGCCGAGAAAGCGGCAGGGGACTATAAAGACGTCGCCCGCGAGCTGCTGAGCATCTGGGTTAACGAGAGCAAGGGATAAGGTCCATGGCTGTCAAGAGAAGCTTCAAGGACATGCTGCCGCCCATGCAGGTTCCTGCGCCGGCGGGCACGGTAACTCCTGAGGTGCCTGCTGCTGCACCCAAGGCTGACCCTGAAGCAGTCGCACCAGCATCCGAACAGGTACCCGCTCCGGCGCCGGCTAAGCCGACCCTGGTCTCAGTGCCCTCGCAGGAACCAGCTCCAACCACGGAACCAACACCTGCAGCTGTCCCGGTGAACGGGCCTGCTGCCAAAGCGGAAGAGACTGCAGGCGCACCGGCGCGCCCTCATTACTCGCTCCTTGTCCGCAAGGAACTGCGTGTTTTCAAGGATCAGGCCAAAGACCTGAAGATCCTGACGATGACCATCAATGACCTGAAGCTGAGCGTGGGGGAGCGGATCACCGACAACACTCTGGTCCGGGTGGCTATTGACCTGCTCCTGGAACGAAAAGATGAGCTCTCCGGCACGACGGAGCGCGAGCTTCGCGAATCCCTGGGGCTTCCACCCCGGTACTGATTCCAACCAGGAAGGACCAGTCCAACCGGACTGGCCCTTCGCGTTTCAGTAGTTGTTAGCGCGCTGCAATTCCTTGATGCGCTCCTCTTCCCTTTCGAACTTCCCACTCGCGCAGGAAGTCCCGGATGTCCTCCACATCAGATGAAATGTCCGGCGGCGAATCGGGCTCGTCGACTGCACGGATGGCATCCACAATCCAGTCCAAGCGGTAAGTCTTGTATATCTCTCTGATCGTCGACTGCCCGTCCCTCAGCTCGATCGGGTAGTTCATCACTTCTTCGCGCTGAACGGGATCCCGCGGCGCACGGCTGCACGTCTGCGCTACCCGGACCAACTGGGCGTTGTCATAGATCATGAGCCACTCAGCCCTCTTGGCTTCAGATTTCGGAAGCACGCTCAGGCGGTAAACTTCGTGCTCCTTGCGCCACCGCGCCGTGTGAGCGTCCTTGGCGGCCTTGATGGCGTGGGCGCGTCCTTTTTGGGCGGCTCGGGTAGGATTTGAGCCACTCTATGGTCCATAACCGCATTATTTCGGTCATGTCATCATCAATCTCACTCTGACGTGCCCTGTAGTAACCGCCGTTTGTCTGGAGGACGATCTCATCAGGGATCGGGACTGTGCTCTAAAAGTTGATGCAGTGTTCAGCTGTACTGGACGGAGACGGATGACGGTAGGTTCCGTCCATGCGGTCATGGAGGGGAATCACGTACCCGTAAGCCCTGGCGGGGTCGTATGGAGGCAGCCGCACTTCCTCATAGGGAGGCGGCTGCTCTTCCTCGTATGGAGGCAGCTGGTCTTCGGTAATGGTCATGCGGTTCCCCCTGGTCAGACTGCCGATCGGCAGCGTTTCATCATATCCGCCAACAGCTGGTCACTATGACGTCGTTCACATCCGGATGTGTGCGGACAACAGCAAGAGGCTCACCACAGTGTGGGGAGTGGGGCATCCCCACATTGCCATCGCCCCTGTGACTCTGTGACTCAGTGACTCAGTGACTCAGTGACTGGGTAGACAGCACGAAAGCCCCGAACTTGCTGGGGCTTTCGGCGTCCTCCTCGGTCTCGGTTACGTCAGGCAGCACGCCGACCGTCGATGACCGCGTCCAGATCCACGTCCCACTTCGCATTGTCCGGGCCTTCGATGTCGGCATCCTCGGCAAGGTCGACCAGTCGGCATCGGACTGCGGAAGCTGCTGAGCCAGGCCGGCAAGGTTGTGCCGGGTGCCTGTTCCCTGACTAACCCATTCACTGAATGCGGCGCGCTGATCCCAGCTGGCCCGGTAGTCAACACTGGCAAGGACGTGGCCGTTGCCGTCAAGAACCTCGGCAAGTTCCATTCCGTCCGAGTCTTTGCAGGTCTCCATGCGGATTGTCTTGGCGCTGGCGGTGGGAAACTGCAGCCGGGTCCGATGGGCAACCTGCAGCAGCGACAGGTCAGCAGTGTCGTTGACTGCGCGGTGGCGCTCTTTGAGAGCCCTGCCAAGCTGGCCGTCAAGGTGGTCCGGGTTGGAGGCCCCCTCCAGATTCACATCCCACTGGGCACGGTCAGGCTCATTCAGCTCGGCCTCCACGGCATGATCCCACGAGGCAGCATCATTCTGTGGGAGCTGCTGCGCCAGTCCGGCGACATTGAACCGGGTACCGGTGGCCTGATTGACCCACTCACTGTAGGCGGAGCGCTGCTCATCGCTGGAATCGAAATCGTTGCTGGCCAGGATATTTCCCTCACCGTCGACGACCCCAGCCAACTCCATCTCCATCGATATCATAGCAAGACTCAAGGCGGACAAATTGGCTGTCGGGAACTGCGCGCGGGTCCGGTCGACCAGCTGTGCCAGGGCCAGGCCGGCGACTGTGTCAGCGGCACGGCTGCGCTGGCCGATGGAATAGCCGAGCCTGTAATCAAGGCTGTCCTGATCGGTCGGGGCAAAGGTCCCGGTCAGGATCACGGTTGGCTCCGTGCGCATGGCCGCGGCGAACTGGCCACCGGTGGGACGTCCTCAGGAACGCGGGCGATCATGCCGCAACTGCTTCCGGAGCAGGGGAAGCCCAGGTGCTGGCGGTGTCCATGAGGTACGATTTGAACAGTGCAAACCTGCCGTTGGCATTGCGCGGGGGAGTGGCCACCAGGGGGATCAGTCGTCGCTGACAGCGTGCCCGGCGGCCTTCATGGCTTCGATCGCGCTGTCCTGGATTTCGTTATGGTCTTCGTCGTCGCCGAGGTGGTGGAACTCGGCAATTTGGGTGCCGTCTTCATCCTCGACTTCGTAGTGGCTGTCCCCAAGGCGGTTCACTGAGAAGTCGAGGTACTCTCCGGAGGCATCCCGGAGCTGCATATCGAAGATCTGCTCAGGCTCATCGTCATCATCGTCGTCTTCGTCCGCGTCTGCACAGTTGCCGCACAGGCCGTCGTAGCCTTCACCGTCGTTTAGGGACGCCCCGCAGCTGCAGGTGCAGTCAGGGCAGACGCCGTCTTCCAGGTCGGATCCGTAGTCATCGCATTCAGCGGCCGGCACTGCGGTGAGGATGACTCCTTCAGCCTCGGAATGTGCCGATGCTGCGAACTGGCCGCCGGCGGGAGTTCCTTCAGGCTGCCGGTTGACTGGCGCGCTCATGCCCGGGCCTGCACTTACGGATCGAGGGAGCGATCGGGGTGTTCGGATCCGCGTCCGGCTCCAGGCCGTTGATGCCGATGACATCCATGACGGCGGGACCGGCGTTGAAGGCGTAGTCTTCGTCGTTCTTGGCGAGCCAGCGCATTTCGGCGATGATGGATGCCATCCTGGCGTCGGCCCGGGCCGCTCCGGCCATTGCTCCTGCTGCGCGGGCAGCAATAGGCCTGGTGTCGTCGGGGAAGAGGTTGCCCGGCTTCGCGTTGCTCCCCTCAAGGTCTTCGACCTCAGCCTGGAGTCTTTCCGCACGGTCGGTCCGTGTGAAGGAATCGTTGGAGGAGTATTGAAGCTCTTCCAGGGCGCGCAGGGCACTGTGCCTGTCCTCATCGGATTCGAAGACGGACTGGGTTGCCGGATCGAAGTTCGCCAAGGTGGGCACCGTCGAGGGGATGCCGGAGGCCGCCCGGTCCGCGCGCACTTCGTTGAAAACCTGGGTGGCGATGCCGCTGTAGTAGGTGTCGGCGTCGGGTCCCGGGTACTCGGCTTCCCCGTTGCGTTCCAGGGTTGCGTCGACTTCTTCGGCGGTCACCGGTTCCCGGCGCAGCGCGCGGCCGAGGGTCTCCCTGTCGGCGTCGCTGACTTGCAGGACGTTGAAGTCGCGTGATTCAAGATAGTCGATGGCATCTTGGCGGTTCTCGTCGGGTATTGCGGAGCCGAGGCTGATGCCTGAGGACTCGCTGTGGGTGGCGGCGGCGAACTGTCCGCCGGTGGGAATGCCCTCGGGCTGACGTGCTGGGATGTTGGTCATGCCCAGTCTGTGTGCGGCCGCAGGACCAAACCCGCAGGTGCCGGGGGAGTGGCCCCTGCCGGACATCAGCTCACCACAGACTCACGGACTAACAGACTCACGGACTAACAGACTCCGCCAGTGGCACGGCTATCCTGCGGTGCGGAAGGCCAGATCAGCCAAGGTGAGGTCATCGGGAGGACCTTCGAACTCTTCCCACGGATAATCATCATCCGGTGCCGGGATGAGCTGCACGACGTTGGCATTGCGTGCCAGCCATTCCCACCACTGGGCACGTTGGATCCGGTACGTCTGGATTTGATTGGCCACGGCTTCGAGAACCCCGAAGTATTCGGCCAGTGTATTCAGCGAGGTGCCGGCAACGACGGTCCATCCATATTCACGGGACACCATATTCCAGGAGGCGAGTATCTCCAGGGCTTCAGTGGCAGCGGATCGTGACAGACCGGTGGCCCGGACGACGTCCATGGTGGACAGCGGCACGGGGGAGTCCTCGATCGCCTCGTAGACGAAGGCAGCCGGCAGACCCAGTTCCCTGAAGACCGGGCGCAGTGCATGGATCTTCCCCTTCCTCCAGGGCACGTCCTTCACGGCCTTCATCGTGGAATCCGGAATGGTCAGCTGGTAGAGGTCCCCTTTGGTTCCGCGGCCTGCCTCGATCAGCACAACCAGTGAATCCTTTTCCGAACGCAGCGCCCGGAGATGGAATCCAACCGTCGTGTGGTCCAGCCCGGTGGCTACGGCCAGGGCCCTGCCGCCGAATTTGATGTGCCTGCTGGCGCTCTTGTGAGCTGCTTCTCCCAGGGCGCGCAGGACCATTCTTCGGGCCATTCCCACACGGGACTGATACCGGTGCTCCACCAGGCGAAGTGCGTTCCGCCAGGAACGGATGAAGCGATGTTCGTTGTCGTCGGTGAGGACCTCGGAATTACCACCATGTAAGCCCCCCGCCTGTGTAGGGGGCCCGCTTGTGGGGGAAATGCGGACACTGTTCTTTCCGGGTTCTTGCTTCTTGGTTTGCTGAAGGAAGCTCATGGCTTTTCGCCAGTCCCGCTGCAGTGCTGCTGCCCTGTGCCTGGCCGGATACCGTGCATAGAAGGACGCAAGCCCCGGCCACAGTCCCTGCTTCATGCGCCGCTGAACCTCTGTGAGGGCCATTCCTGAGGCGGCCGCGCCGACGATGACACCTTGGCGTGCCTCAGAATCCGACTGGTACCGGTTCACCTCGTACAGGCCGGTAACAGCGATGCGCTGCATGGAGCGGGACATCCTGATGTTCGCCTCGATACCGGCCGGCTCCGGGGCTTCCAGGGCTTCGGAGGCGACTTGTTCCAGGCGGTAGGCGCGGGCCGCGGCGATCTCCCGGCTCAGATCCGCTGTCATGGCCTTCCACACATCAGCACTGTTGGGCCGGCGGGCGACGTCATAAGCCATGGACAGGCTCATGGCCAGCATCTGGTGGCCGCCGCGCTTGTGGGGGCTGCCGGGGGTTCGCATGCAGCCGTGCAACAGGTTTTGGTGCGGGGTCTTGTCCAGGCTCCGGAAGCGGGTCCCCAGGGCTTCGACAAGATCACGCGCTTCAGTGAAGGTGACACGCTGTGCCAGAGGGACATACAGGTGACGGCCGCCGTTGGGGGAGTAATCCTCAATCCACCGGGCACCATTGCGGTGCAGCCAGTCCTGGGCAGCACGGACATCAGCTTCAACCCAGTCCACACCGGCGACGGAGGAGTCAAAGTCCAAGAAGATGGCCGCGCAGGTGCCGTCCTTGCCGAAAATCCTCACCGCGGCCGGGTAGGAAGGCAGCCCGGGGGTCAGATCGCGTTCGAAGCGCTGCGGGTAGGACTTACCGCCGTCTTTGGACAGACGGACACGCGGCTGACCGGCCAACAGGGGTGCCAGAGAAGACCAGGCCTGCGAGGGGTCGCCAATGGAAGGCGACACGCCCAACAGTCTGTGAGTCTGTGAGTCTGGTAGTTGAAGGGGATGCTGATGTACGATGGGGTTATTCCTTTCGGGGATGCATGAATAAAGCCCCCCTGGGGGTCTGTATGAGATTCATGGAAATTTGATGTTCCTTCGGGAATTGAAAATGGATAGTTCAGGTGGACGGAAACGGACACTTCGTGACCAGCTCTCCCTGCAAAGAGAGCTGGTCGGTTCTACTGCAACTGCAAAGACTTTCACCTGCATCGCCGGCAAGCTTGTTAGGCGAAAGTCACATACTTCGAAGGCCCGCTACGGCGGGCCTTCTGTGTTTAAGAGGCCATACGGTCGATAGGAAGTTCTTCCTGGTGGCCGATAGCACTCAAATCCGTGTTGTCAATGCGCTCATTGACAACGGAGGCCACCCAGTCGCTGACATGCTCAAAGCCCTCGGCCTTCGCCAGCTCACTGACAATGCCTGCCCTGTCTTTGGCCAGGCGGAAACCAATTAGCTTGCGGTCACCCTTGGAACGGCGTCCAACGCGCTTCGGTGCTTCAATAGTCATGATCTTGTCCTTTGAATCTCCGGCCCCGGGGGGAGGGGCTATTGGTTCGTGATCAGTCGTGAACATCATCGGCTGGCCGGGTGGCCCACAGAGTTTGCTGCAAAATCTGAAACCGATATGTAAAAGCTATCACCGGCCGTTATCCAACCTGCGGATTAAGGGAAAACAGAAATTACGCCGTGTCGCACCGGTGGCTGCTCTTTCCCGACGTTATGCACACGGCCTCAGCGGGAGGAATCCAGGACCTGGATAACGTCTTCCTTACCCTGCAGGACCGCCTCGATGCCTTTCAGGCAGCCCACGGAGTCAGCATCGTCATGGACTCCTGGCGCCGCCTTAATTCATCCGGGTCCGTGGATGAGGCGGCGGCCGACATCGAAGGCGAGGTGAACCGCATCTATTCGGGGGAGGACGTTCGATGGTTCATGTCCCGCGCCCGTGAAGCCGAAAGCCCGGCGACCGCGGCTCATTCCCGGATTTCCCCGGGTCCCCGGACATCGACTGGCCGGTCCCATGGGTGGACTCGAACCGTTACTCCGCGCTGCTGGACGCCTGGCTCAGGGAGCTGGTGCGGCAGGCTGAGAATGAGGCCCGCGACAAGTCGGGAACGCCGCGGATCGGTGAGCAGTGGAAGTCAGAGATGAGGTTGCTGGAAGAGTTGCGGGCGGAGTTTCCCGAGGAGACGTTCGTGCACCAGCACAGACCGTATTGGCTTGCTCCCATGAGCCTTGACATCTTCCTGCCGGCCCACAGCATCACCATGGAGTACCAGGGCGCGCAGCACTCAGCACCCGTTGACTTCTTCGGCGGAAAGGACCGATTCGAGATCCAGCAGGACCGGGACATGCAAAAACGGCTGATGTGCGAAGACAACGGCTGCATCCTCATCGAGGTACATCCCGGATACTGTCTGGACGACGTAGCCGACAACGCCAGGGCAGCCATCCAGATTCGCCGGCAGACCGCTGCAGGGGCGGGCAACTGAGCCGGCGGCTCGATGCAGGGGTGCGAAACTGTGTTGGTCGAAGACGCCGGGCCATCGCCCCCGTTACCTTTTTCGTAGCCCGTTCCTGATGCAGGATATGGGTGTGTTGGCCGGTCGGTTCCGGCATGGTTTTTGCCCCCAGCCATCCATGATCCGGGGGGTGTTGCCACCGGAACCGGCTTGGCGGCCGGGGAATCGCTAATAGAGGCACGACCAACGAAGCCATTCGTAACGTGGATGCGACTTCCTGCCGCCCTGACCAGCCAACGCGTCAGTCTCAGCACGAGAGCTACCGTAATCATGATCTTGGAGCAAGAGAGCATCGACGTTTTCCTTGGCCTGGACGTCGGCAAGACCGGCCACCACGCCGTGGCCCTGAACCGGGCCGGGAAGAAGCTCTACGACAAAGCCCTGCCGCAGGACGAAACCAAAATCCGGGACGTCCTCACCAAACTCGCCGGCCACGGCTAAGTCCTGATCGTCGTGGAGCAACCCGCGATCATCGGTGCACTGCCCGTCGCGGTCGCCCAGGCCGCCGGAGCCGACGTGGGCTACCTGCCGGGCCTGGCGATGCGCCGAATCGCTGACCTTCACCCGGGCCAAGCAAAAACCGATGCCCGGGACGCAGCGATCATCGCCGAAGCCGCCCGGTCCATGCCCCATACTCTGCGGTCGGTGGAACTGGACGATGAAACCCTGGCCGAACTCGGAGTGCTCTGCGGCTTCGATGACGACCTCGCCGGACAAATCACCGCCACCTCCAACCGGATCCGCGGACTCCTGACCCAGATCCATCCCGCACTGGAACGGGCATTGGGCCCGCACCTGGACCACCCGGCGGTGGCGGACCTGCTCACCCTGTACCCAACTCCCGCGGCATTGAAGACCGCCGGCCGCGGACACGTCAAAGCACGGTTGAAGAAGCACGCGCCACGAGCTGCTGATCGTCTCACGGAGGCGGTGTTCGCGGCCCTGGACCAGCAGAGCGTCGTGGTCGTGGGCACCGGTGCGGCCGGGATCGTGCTCCCCAAACTCGCTGAGCAGCTCCTGGCGCTGCGCCGGCAACGCGACGAGATCGCGGACCAGGTCGAAGCCCTGGTGGAGGCCCACCCTCTTTACGAGGTCCTGACCTCGATGCCCGGCATCGGCGTCAGGACCTGCGCCCGGATCCTCACCGAAGTCACCGGCAAACACTTTGCCTCCGCTGCCCATCTGGCTTCCTACGCCGGAATCGCCCCGGTCACCCGCCGCTCGGGAACCTCCATCCGGGGTGAACATCCGAGCCGGAGAGGCAACAAGAAACTCAAACGAGCGCTGTTCCTCTCGGCCTTCGCCGCACGGCATCATCCGCCCTCAAGGGCGTATTACGACCGCAAACGCGCGGAAGGTAAAAGCCACAATCAAGCGATTATTACTCTGGCCCGACGCCGCTCCGATGTCCTCTTCGCCATGCTCCGCGACGGAACTCTCTACGCAGACCCTGCGCCCAGAAACCTGCCCTCAGTGGCTTGACGAAAACCATAGAGGCACCCCCCCGGAGACGCAGTTTCGAATCCTGCACATTCCTCTGTTTAGGCTGAAGGCGGTCTGGCTTCAGGCAATCGGGCTTTCGCCAGGGCTTCCTCTGCAACGATGATGTAGTCGTCAGGGTCTCCGGACAGCGGAATGGAATCCTCGCCGTATATTCGATACGCGACCGCCACTATTTCGGCAGCATCAGCTACTTCCAGTTTGCTGGAGAGAAACGCGATATCCGGAATGTCGCTGTCGCGCTCGGCCGCCATCTTTCATTGCCAGCAGCGACTCGTCATCGGCCCGGCCCAGTTTGAGGTCGGTGCTCTTCCACCCAACGTCCACCGCAACCCATCGGACACCGTCGGGGATGAATCCTCTTGCACGGTCGTTGAGCCAGTCCTCGGGTAGGTCCAGGTCCTTGGCCATGGCGGCCGCAACCCGCTCGACGGCCTCCTTGGGAGCGTAACTGGCATCCACGTCCATGGTTGTTCGGCGTCGGGACCCTGAGAGCATGACGGCCACGCCTCCGACCAGGTGGACGTCCGCATGGATACCCTCCGCGGCGAGGCGGCGACCGAGTTCAGCCAACAGCCCCATGGCATCATCGAGGTGAAATTCTTCAGCCACCGGCGATCAATGTCTTCTCCCGCAGAAAAACATTGACCCGTGACAGTTCCGGCGGGGTTTGTTTCTTCGTGAGCTCGGTGTACGCGGAAGTGGAGGGATTAGCGGGGTACCATTCCGACCTCAGCTTGGCTGCCCTGGTCCATGCCGGCGGCTGCAGGCCCTGTTTCCTAAGGGCGTAGGCAATCGAGCTTTTGAGCAGCCGGTCCCACTTCGACGGGAGTCTCTCCGGGGGTTCGGTAAGGAGGGCGTCGTGCAGGTCGTCCCGGCGGAGGATGAAGGCGACCGTCTTCATCAGAAGGCGTAAGGCGAACTCGTCGTCTTTGCCGATCTCTTCCGAGAGGGAATGTGCGCACGCATCGACGATGTTTTGCAGCGGGTGGTTCTTCCTGTCGGTCAGGACCGTCAGCCCGGCGGCTTGCATCAACTGGAGTGCCTTTCCCAGCTCTGCCCGTTCGTGCCCGGACTCGAAATCGGCGACAAACTTGCGGGAAACCCCGGCATCATCTGCGAGCTGCTGCTGGGTAAGTCCTCGCTGGCTGCGCAGATGGCGTAACTGCATCCCGGCTTCCAGGGCGGTGGCGATGGTATCCATGACACAAGAATGGCACCGTACGGTGTCAGAATCAATTACTTTCAGGGTTTCCATGGGGGATCAGATCGCCCATAGAAGAACTTTGCGCCGTGACACGGCAGGGCCGTTCTACAAGCACGACGAATCGGCGAGGCTGAGCGTCAAGTTCGTCTCCACGAAAAACTCGCGGGCACGCGGGCAGTGTCTGCGCATGTTCCGGTGCGGGTAATAACTGCGGCCGAGGGGCTATCTTGCCGAAGAAAGCTGTGGATTTTTCCATGCTCGCCGAAGACCGGTGATGGGCGGTGGCGCCTCTGGGCGGTGAGTGTGAGCCGGTACTGGTGATGGCCGGACTGTTGTTGCCCTTCTACCCGTACTCGGAAACCCAAATCCGGGTGTGGAAGCGGCAGAAGATCAAGCTTCCAAGGTCCAACGGCCCGTTCTACACCTACATGACCACGCCGCGGCCGGAAGCTGACGCCATGGCCTGGCTGAAAGACAACGGCGGCAACGACAAACTCATCAAGTGGGCGCTGGAGGGTCACCGCCTGCTAAGGGTGCCTCCGGGATCCAGCGCCGACGCACTGAAGGCCTTCACCGGCTTTCGTCTGGTGCCACGGATCAAGCCTCCGGAGCGGATCAGCCGCAGCGGAAAGAACACAGTGGACGGGTTCTACGAGGATCCCGGATTTTGGCCGGTCTCCTGGCTCACTGCCGAAGCCGTCTGGGGCAAGCGCCGGCGCCGGGAAGATTTCCCTTCACCAGTCCGGAAACTGTCTGCAGGAACTGAGCTCGAAGGAGATCCCGAAGCAGCCGTTGAGCTTGCTCTCGACGGGCTCCACAACCTGCTGGCCCATCAGATGCTCTGGCTGATGCCGGTCCGCGGTGCGGCCGCCGGATCGCCGGAGTGGGACTGGGGCTGGTTCTTGATCGACCTGTTCACCTAATAGGTGCGCCTTGAACCCGGCGGCTTCAGAGGGATGTCGCTGCCACCGGCGGCAGCCGCACACAGGCCGGTATGACAAGTTCACGAAATCCCAAGCGCCAGCCAGAAGGCGTCCCAGCAGGCGGCCAGTTCGCCAGCATCCCCAGGAAGGTCTCAGCGGTAACCCTCAATGCCCCGCCGGCCAGGGGCCAGCAATGGTTCTAAGACCGCCTCGCCGGCCTCGCTACACGCCGGGACCAGGTGGAAAACTACCGGGACAACGACTCCTATTCCTACTACCAGCTGGAGTTGCGTCACCAGCGAGCCTCCATCGGGTTGGGAGCCGCCGCAGTGCTCCGGGACTGCCCCGAAGCCAAGACAATGCTCCTGCGGGAGAACGAAGACGGGGAGAAGCAGTACGAGATTCTGGCCATCCGCGACGGCGACGACAGGGATGTGGTCGATCCGGAGGACTACTTCGAATGGGGCGAGGAGCTCGTCGGCGGAGAGGGAAGCCCGGAACTGGCATCCATGGCCTGGGCACTTGACGTGAATGAGAGCTCCTGGGCTCAGGGCGTGGCCGAGACCTCGCACAGCCGTAGCTACGGAGTGTCCGCCGTGGTGGACCTGCATGCCGCTGCCGCAATCACCGACTCAGAAATTGGTGTCGCAGGGGAATAGTAACCTGCCCCAGGTTGATCCCGCAGGTCGGTGGTGTGCAGCGGACCTCTCCTCAGCGTTACTTGACATAAGGTAAGTTATCGGCGGCTTGGAGGAGAGTTAGGGGAGTGTAAGCAGGGTCTCGACACCAATTTTTCTGAGGGTTTTCTGCAGCTCTTCAGTTTCTCAAAGGACGCGCGCAGCTGCGAGCAATACGGATACGGTTTCGCCACCGCGGAAATTGAGGACAACGGTCTCGATGCTTTTGTGGGTTCAAGGAGAACGCGTGCGGCACCGCGGCGTGCAACACGCATGGGCACGCTCGCACAGTGGTCTGAACGGGAACGGACGCGTCGTGTATGCAAGGTGACATAGGTGGAGTGTCATCCACCTCAAAGGTGACGAAGGGGTCGCAGATTGAATCGGTAGCGGTGCGGCTGGCCGCGGTTAACTCTGATGCCAGCCCTGACCGAGACGAGGGTAAGCGTAATCCAGCCGATCGCGCTCAGGATTGCAAACAACGCCCCGACTCCAGGTACGAGGGCTAGTAACCAGGTAACAAAGCCAAGGATGGTAGGGGGCAGCATGAAGTTGAGTGCCTCCTTTGATTCCTGTGCGGTGAAGGGCCCCCTGTCTTTGTAGATGCTGTAGATCAGAAGCGCTGGGACGCACCCCAGCACTCCGCCGAAATGTGCGAGGGTGGCAAACTGGCGGTCCTCAGTTGCCGTGAGAGGAAGCGCTATTGCTGGGGCGCCTTCAAACGACGTCCGAATGGCCCCCTGATCGTGAGACTTCTTTTCTACTCGGTTATGCAACACGAGGTATCCTCCGATGGTTCGCAATCTTCGTTGTCGGGCAAGAATCGGGCGAGGTCGATTGTTGCGGCCCCGGCGCAGTCGGGAACCTCGATGGGTTGATCCGACGCTCGTTGATAGTGACGCGGTGCCAGTAAGCGGTCATGCTCTCGGCGGCCGGATTCACAATAGTTTCCTCGAGGCGTAGGCGGCGCGCTTACTCGCCGTTGTTCTCGGGGCAGGATGCAGGCCACAAAGCCCGGCTTTCGAGCCTGTCATATGGTCGAAAGAGCACGAGATGTCCCCGTTGGGTGGGCTGCACGATGCTGAAGGACGCTCCGAGAACCTATCCGGCGAGAGGCGTTAAGCGCACCTACTGGTATCAGCGATGCTTCGGAGCCTCCGCCGGACTGTCGTGTACACCTCGGTCAGGGTCGCATCCATGCCATCGTCGACAGCCTCTGCCCACTCATTGAAAGCGGCCCTGACCCCCACTCCCGCCAGTTCAGTCACAAGCCGCGCTTCCTCAAGTGTCACGGTGCCCTTGTACGCGGTAGTGATGCGCTGTGCCGTCGACCAAGATGTTGCAGAGTCAAGTGAGAAAGCTGCCGCACGCAGTTGCGGCTCATGGAACATCAGACGCCGCACCCGCAGTTGATGGCGCGCCACAGGCGCCAGTGGGCCATCGAGCTCGCCGAGAACGGACGCATAGATCGCCTCGAGCTGTGGAAGCGGCGGTTCACCAATCTGAACCCGGTCAAGCCACGCGGCAAGCGGTCCCCCGAACTCCAGATGCAACGTAAGGACTGACTCCTCCTTGCTGGGGAAGTAACGAAAGCAGGTTCGGTCGGACACCCCTGCAGCAGCAGCAATATCATGCACCGTCGTCGCCGCGACGCCTTTCTGCTCGAACAAGGTCAAAGCAGCTTCACTGATCTCTGCTGTCGTTGCACGTTTGCGTCGTTCGCGCAGGTCACCCGACTGGACGGCCAACGAGCCGGCCTCGGCAGAAGCAGTGTTCATGTGACGTTCCCCTTAAACACTCAAGTAAACACTCAAGCTAATTGGTCAGACATAGACAGCGTGTCATAGTCTGACACTTAGTCTATGGCAGACCCCACTACGGCGGGTGCTGCTCGCCGACGCCCTCGCTTCGGAGTACAAATGACACCCCCTCCCCCGGCTGACGCTTCCCGTCTCGCCACTCGCCCGACCCCTCCTATTGGCCCCGCGAGCCCTAACATGCCTACCGAAGCTGTTGCCCACGCCGATGACGGCAGGCTCCCCCAGGGCGCTCCGCTGGTCATCGGACTTCTTGTCGTGGCCGCGTTCGTCGTCATTCTCAATGAGACGATCATGAGCGTTGCGTTGCCGAGTTTGATGGCAGACCTTGGCATTTCGACCGCCACGGCCCAGTGGCTCACCACGGGCTTCCTGCTCACCATGGCCGTCGTTATTCCTGCGACGGGGTTCATCCTGCAACGCTTCACGACACGGCAGGTCTTCGCCACGGCGATGACCCTATTCTCCATCGGCACGGCGGTCGCCGCGATCGCGCCCGGCTTCGGCATCCTTCTTCTGGGCCGGGTCATCCAGGGCAGCGGTACGGCAATCATGATGCCGCTTTTGATGACCACGGTCCTGAACCTCGTGCCCGCCTCCCGACGCGGGCAGCTGATGGGCGTCATTTCTATCGTTATCGCCGTCGCCCCGGCCATCGGACCGACGGTCTCGGGCTTGATCCTGAGCGTGCTCTCCTGGCGGTGGATGTTCATTATCGTGCTCCCGATCGCCCTGGTCGCCCTGGCGCTGGGCCTGTGGAAGATCACGAATGTCACCACGCCCCGTAAGACACCCTTCGACGTCCTGTCGATCGTGCTGTCGACGCTGGCTTTCGGCGGTCTGATCTATGGTTTGAGCAGTCTCGGCGAGTCAGCAGAAGGACACTCACCCGTATCCCCTTGGGCCATCGTCGTCCTCGGCGCCCTTGCCCTGGGGGCGTTTATCGCTCGTCAGATCACGCTCCAGCGCTCGAACCGCGCCCTGATGGACCTGCGAACGTTCAAGAGCCGCAGTTTCGTCGTTTCCGCCGTCATGATCTCGATCAGCATGATGGCCCTGTTCGGCAGCCTCATCGTCCTGCCGCTCTACCTGCAGAACGTGCTCAAGCTCGGCACCCTCGAAACGGGTCTGCTCCTACTCCCGGGCGGCGTCCTGATGGGCATCCTGTCCCCGATCGTCGGACGACTCTTCGACCGGGTCGGGCCGCGCCCCCTCGTCATCCCGGGAACACTCGTCCTCAGTGCCGCACTCTGGGGGATGACCACGATGCTGCACGAAGGAACATCCATCGGATGGGTCATCGCCGCCCACATGACCCTCATGGGCGCACTGGCCTTCCTCTTCACGCCGCTCATGAGCTCAGGGCTCGGCTCCCTCGACCGGTCGCTCTACTCCCACGGCAGCGCAACAGTCTCCACCCTGCAGCAACTCGCCGGCGCCGCCGGCACAGCACTCTTCGTCACCGCCCTATCGACCATGACCGCCAGCGGCCTCGCCGACGGGCTGTCGGAAGTATCAGCAACCGCAGCCGGCGTACAGGCAGCCTTCACGATCGGCGGATTCATCTCACTGGCTGCAATCGTCGCCTCATTCTTCGTGCAACGACCCACCAACGCCTTGCCAGCCGGCACCCCTACCCACTGAGCCAGGACCCATTGTGGCTCAGCGACTCAGACAAGGCTCGCTCATCAAACTCTTCGATGTGGGAGCCGACGTTTTCGGGAAAGGTCCAGGTGTCTATGGAGGTGAGGAGTTGAGCGAACGCGAACTCGTTTTAACGTCTGGATGACGAGGAGCTCCCGCCGAGACGCTGCCCAGACCGAATACGGGAGCGGATCTTGCACAGGATCCGCTATCTGGAGGCGCTATCAAGTTGTCCTGTTGAGCTCTCGCCTCAGGGGAGTAGCGCCCGTAAATCGCGTCGTAAAGACCTAGGCGCGGTGTCGGACCGCTTTCAAGCGATTGATGTGCGGGCAGGCTGGGGTCGACGGATCCCATCCAGAATGAGATCGATCATTCGATCAAGCGCCTCGTCGGTGGCCCCGAGCGCCGGCGGCTCAATCGCAACCGAGGCCATCATCGCAGTGATGAGTTCGAGGTCGCTGACGCTGAGGTCCGAACGGATCTCGCCCGCGCGACGGGCGGCTTCCAGGGTCCGCTCATGGAGAGCGGAGAAGCGACGATTGGCCGTTTCGACAAGTTCCGCTCCCGCACCGGCCTCTCGCATGGCAGTGATAATTCCGGGCAGACCCGCCATGTATCGTCCGTGCTCGCGGAGGAGTCGTTCGAGAAGGTTTGCGTCGGCCGGCGCGCTGGCATACTCCTCCAATTCCGTCAGACGCAGGTCGATCACAGTTGTCAGGAGTGCTGCCCTATCGGGGAAGTGGCGGTACACCGTAGCTCGTCCAACACCGGCCGCGTTCGCGATGTCAGCGAAACCCGCCTGCGGCCCGGACCGACCGAACACTTCAGAGGCGGCCGCCATGATCGACTCGCGGTTGCGTTGAGTATCGGCTCGGGCTTTCACGAGGCGAGCCTATCTGTGTAAAGGGTGGCAGAAAATCGGCATGTGGTTGATACTCGTTGTGAGACGAGGGTGTCTCACTTAGCCGTGCTGAAGTATCGGCACGAAAGGGAGAAGCAATGCAAACTACGTACGATGTCATCGTTGTTGGTGCTGGGACAGGGATGCTTGCCGCGCTCACGGCCAAGGCGAACGGACTGTCCGCACTTGTTGTTGAGAAGTCAGCACATGTTGGTGGGTCCACTTCGCTCTCGGGCGGCGGCTTCTGGATTCCCGGCAACTCGATCCTTGCCGAGAACGGTCAGGCGCCAGAACCTGAGCGCGTGGAAAGCTACCTCCGCGCTGTCACCAAGGGCGAAGTAGAAGACGAGCGGTGGCAGACGCACATCGAGTACGGTCCTGCCGCCGTGGACATGCTGCGGCGCACCACTCCCCTCGAGTTCCAGTTCATGCCTGAGTATGCGGATTACTTCCCCGAGTTGCCCGGAGGATCAGCGACAGGACGCTCAGTTGAACCGAAACCGTTCAATGTGCGGCGTCTGAAAGAGGCGCGCTCTCTTCTGCGTTCCCCTGTTCTCAGTGCACCCATACCCATGCCCATCACCAGCCGCGCGTACAAATGGCTCAGTCTGCTGACGCGCAAGCCGCAGGGATTTCTCATCGCCGCGAGAATGGCAGCCCTTGGCATCGGCGGTTTGGCATTAGGCAAAGAATTTGCCGCCGGAGGACAGGCGCTTGCAGCTGGCCTGCTCGCAGGCCTCGTCCGCGCCGGTATTCCTGTATGGACCGAGACTCCGTTGACCGACCTGGTCGTCGAAGGAAACCGCGTTGTCGGTATCCGTGTCACACGGGACGGCCAAGAGGTGGAGTTGCGCGCCGAAAAGGCCGTCATCCTGACTGCGGGCGGCTTTGATCACAACGCCGCGATGCGTCACGAGTATCAGACGGAGTACGTTGACGGCTCGTGGAGCCTTGGTGCTACCTCGAACACAGGTGACGTCGTGAGCATCGCGCAGAACCACGGAGCGGATCTTGCGTTCATGGACGCAGCGTGGTGGTTTCCGTCCGTCGCCGATCCCAATGGTTCCATGGGAGCCCTCCTTGCAGAACGGTCTCTGCCGGGTCAGCTCATCGTCAATGGCAGCGGCCACAGGTTCATGAATGAGGCGGTCAACTACATGACTGCCGGGCAGATCATCACCGGTCTGCATACCCCGGACGATCCGCATATCCCGGCATGGATGATTTTCGACCAGAGATACCGGAACCGGTATCTCTTCGCAAGCTCTGTCTTCCCGGGGCAGCCACTCCCACGCGCCTGGTACGAGGCCGGGATCGCTAAGAAGGCCGGCTCCATCGAAGAGCTCGCCGCAACGCTCGATATGCCTGACCTCGTGGCAACAATGACTAGGTTCAACGCTCTTACCCGGGCGGGCAGGGACGACGACTATGGGCGCGGCGACAGTGCGTACGACCGCTATTACGGCGACCCCACAATCACCCCAAACCCGTGCCTGGCCCCCGTCGATCAAGGCCCTTTCTATGCGGTGCAGGTCGTTCCAGGAGATTTGGGTACATGTGGAGGCATCCGAGCAGACAGCCACGCTCGGGCGCTGCGCAAGGACGGATCAGTTATTGAGGGACTGTACGCGGCGGGCAACGTCGCGGGCAACGCATTCGGGCGGGTATACCCCGGCCCTGGGGCCACCATCGGTCAAGGTCTCAGTTATGGCTATATCGCAGTGCTCGACGCAATGGGCAAGCTCGACTCGTCCGACGCCCCTGCTGTTTCGCGTCGAGCATAGGCGACACCTAACCCTCACCCCTTCTATGAACGCGTGTGAGTTGGAGCCACCGCAGCAAAGTGTTTATGTCAGACTCGATCATCTCGACGCCATTTTTGCTGCTGTGAGTGTAGAGGCAGCCCTGTTCCCACTGCGTCCGGGTTACCCTGTTCTCCTTATCTCCGCCAAAGGTATCGAGCACGTCGAACGCCATACCGCTGACAAGGAACTGCTCGTTACTGCCCAGCAAGGCTCATGATGTCCTGCAAAAAGCGTTTCGGACAGCACGCCTTATGTTGGAGCTATCTAGATAAGATTGAGAAGTGCTGTAAGGACCAATGAACGTCGATCCAAGTATTCAGCACCGAAACTTCTCCTTGTGCCATGGCGTGTTGATTGTTTATCGAACGATCCCGGAAGGACGAACGCGGGATTGAGAGAAAAGTTTTATATGAGATAGACCTTTTCCTGTGGTTCTAAGTGCGGCCACCTTTTTTCGCAGACCCTAACACAAGACTGCACCCTATGTGGTAACCGGCACAGAATAAGCAGGACCTACGGCTTAGCGAACAGCTTGAAGGAGGCCCGGTATGACTAATTGGCGGATCAGAGACTTCCACTCGGCGGACATGGACGGCATCCTGCGCCTTTGGGAAGCCCTTAAGACAAGCAAGGTTGAACCTGTTTACGCCCTTTCCGAGGTCCTCGCGTCCTGCGAGAAGGACGATGCTGTGGTGGCGGTGCAGGGCGAACAGGTGGTGGGCGCGGCGGTCGGACGGGCCGCGCACGACCAGGGCTGGATCGTTTTCCTAGCCACGCTTCCCGATTACCGCGGCCGTGGTATCGGCACCTCGTTGCTTGCAGCAGTCGAAAACCGCATGGCCCCGCACCAACTGAACAAGCTCTCGGCGCTGATGCCGGAGTCATAGACGAGGGTCGAAGCATTTCTCAGCCGCGGTTTCGTGCTGCAGAAGAATCTGCACTACTTTGAACGCATCATCCCCGTGCAACGCCAGGAGCTTGGCGCTCTCGGCCAACTTGGTGGCCGCGTTCTTGCCCGTGACCTCTGGAAAAACGTAGCCGGCATGCGGAGCGAAAAGGAACTGTTGGAACGCCGTCTGGTTCTTCCACTGGCTGAAGCGGATCTAGCGATCAGTTCGACGTAGTGCCGCCGCGCGCCGTGGTCCTGTTCGGTCCGCCCGGCACCGGGAAGACTACCTTCGCCAAGGCCATTGCCTCTCGGTTGGAATGGCCCTTTGTCGAGGTATTCCCTTCACGACTGGCGGCCAACCCACAGGGGCTGGCCGGCGCCCTACGTGAAACTTTCCTGAAAATCGCGGAACTCGAGCACGCCGTAGTGTTCATCGACGAGGTGGAGGAAATAGCTTCCCAACGATCCGGCGAGCCGCCATCTCCCCTACAGGGTGTCACCAACGAACTCCTCAAAATTATCCCGGCGTTTCGCGAACAGCCCGGGCGGTTGCTCGTCTGCGCTACCAATTTTGTCAGGGCATTGGACACGGCGTTCCTGCGGCACGGCCGGTTCGACTACGTCGTTCCAATCGGCCTACCCGATGGGCAAGCGCGCGAGCCCATGTGGCACCGATTCATCCCTGGGCTTGCAGTGGACACTGTGGACGTGGCGCTGCTCGTGGAACAGACTCAAGGGTTCTCCCCTGCAGATATCGAGTACGCCGCCCGTAGCGCCTCGCAGCGCGCTCTTGAAAAGGCTGTGTATGACACCAGTGAGCTGGACTCCGAGCGCAAATCCTTCACCCCTGACGCGGTACAAGCGGGCCCGTCAACAAAGGACTACCTGAACGCCATCGGCGAGACCCGAACCACCGTCAGCGAAAAGGTGTACCAAGAATTTCTTGAGGACATTGACACCCTTGGCCGAGTGTAGGAGTGGCGATGTCGGCACCGCCAGAATCGTGCAGGTCCCGGCATTTATTATCCGTTGTTAAATCCCCTCGCGGACTAGCTGTTCAAGTTTTGAGAAGGTGCGGTGTCTTGAAACGCCAGTTCTACTTGTTTAGCTCGTCGACCCATCGAGTTGTAACGATGCAACGTACTCGCTATTCAATTGCAACTGGCGTACCAGGCTGGAGACTCTGACGGGTGAGAGTAGGACTCGAACTCGACGTAGGAATGGCTAGAGGAGTTCCCGGGAATTTACCAGTGTGGGTACCTCCCCAACGGACCCGCGATGCCACCTTACGGCCTCGCTGACCGTGTCCTGATCGTGGCGGTAAGGTCCGGCAAGGCTGACCTCAGGCTTCGAGCCCAGTATTTGAGCCCGGACAGGCCGTCGCCCTGGCCCGAAATGAGGTTGTGGTCGACGACGTCCTCCCTGATCAAAAGATCGAGTTTTTCGAGTTCCCCGTCCGTGATGGCGGTGATGATCGCCCTGAATTTGTGGGCCAACAGAGGTTCGGTCACGATCTCTCTCCTCGCACCGAGGCATCGTTGTGGTCGGTGCTATGGAGCACCCTGCGATGGGCAGACCCGTGAACGTATGTTCGCGGGGCATCCAATCGCCTCAATGTCGGTTCACCCCAGGGCACGAGACTTTGTTCATGCGCGCGGATCCCGCGCCGCTCATCGGTGGCTCGTCCTTCACGCGTGCGAGGAAGGTCCTCGGCAGCGCCACACGTCGGCTGGCCTCCTCTGAATCCCCAAGCGAGGGACCATCACCGCGCGGTAACACGGTGGTGGTCCCGAAACTTTTCCGTAGCGCTTCGGCCAACGAGAGGCGAGATCAAGGAATAACGATGAACAGTACCAACTAGCTCGCGGCGGATCGGGTTGATTCTTTCACCGACTGTTCCGCAATCCATGCCAGATCGGGCACACGGCCGAGTTCGAGCATTTTAAGGAAGAAACGCTCCTCGCGGGGTTGGCTCTGCTCGAACACGTCGGCCAGGGCTCCGGACTCGTCGGTGGTACCCATGATTTGGTCCCAATTCTCCAGCACGTCTTCGGTCGTCAGGTCCGGGCTGAAGTATCCACGAGCGCCTGCGAGGAACACCCGGGCCATCCGTCCACCGCCGGCAGTGAAGGCTTCACCTGTGGTGGGGGCCTTCTCATGGAGCAACGGACCGACCGCGGTCGCGACCTTCTCTGGCTGAAGGGTGCTTCTCATGAACGTGATGAGCTCCGTCTCTTCGCCTCCTCCGCTTGCGCCCACCGTTTCTGTGAACGCCCACGGCATCAGAGTGTTCGCGATGATTCCGTGTTCTTCGCCGGCGGCCGCAATCTGTCGAGCTGCCGCGAAGACAGCAAGCTTGGACACGGCATAGTCGAGTTCGTACCCGGTAGGCCCGTACCAAAATCCGGTTCCCACGGCAGAGGATGTGAAGAGGATACGCCCGTACTGCTGCTGGACCATATGGGGCCACGCGGCGCGGTTGAGTTGGAGGGATCCGCGGACGTTGATGTCGAAGTAGAGGTCAAGTCCGGCGGCTGGCGCCTTTTCGGCGAGCTCGGATCCGTCCATGACGCGCCCTGCCGGCACTCCTGCGTTGTGAATGAGGATGTCGATGCGCCCGAACTCCTCGATCGTCTTTGCGACCAAGGCAACGGCGGCCTCGTCATCCCCGATACGGGCTCCGACGGCCATAGCCTTGCCGCCGGCTACACGAATCTTGTTGCACAGCGCCTCTGCTCGATCAATTGCGGAGGGTAGGTCGTTGACCACGACAGTCGCACCGCGGGCAGCCAAGTAGCGAGCGTGCGCTGCCCCGATACCTATTCCTGCCCCTGTCACGATTGCCACTCGCCCGTCGAAACGCAGTTCTGAACTCATAGGGTTACGTCCTTTCGATGATGCGCCTCGTCATCGGGGCGCATCTAGATGAGATCCGGCCGATGCAGCGGATCGCAATTTGTGGAGCGGAACAGCATTCCTTCGCGCTGTTGGCGCCAGACCTACCAGGGACGGTCGTCTGGCATGCCACCGCGGGAGGCTGTCGCGTCGTCTACCGGGAGACGCCCGATCCGCCGGCGACGAAAATGGATTGGGCCCTGATGTATGTCGAGTCATCACCGAGGAGGAAGGAGACGAGCGCACCGCGTCGGTCTCAAGGTCACCGATCCGCTTGAGCGGGACCGAGTCCATCGCAGCCTGGAAGGCTTGGGGATCACTCTGCTCCCAAACACTGTCCCTTCTGTTGGTGAAAGGCAGAACGACGTCCACCCGGATGCTGTCGACGCCCCACTCGACCGCCGCAACCCAGGTCAACCCTCGAATTGACTCCTTCGCTGCATCCTAGGTGGCGAATCCTGGCTCGCCTGCAGCCCCGGCGCCGGATTCAAGGTTCACGATAGAACCTCCGCCAGCGGCTTTGAGGTGCGGGTACGCGGCCTTCATGAGCAGGAAGGTCGCCGCGGTCCCGTGCTGGAGGACAGTTCAAACTCGTTGGCGGTTTGCGAGGTGAAGGGTGAGGGCGGCTTGATGGCGTTGTTAACCAGCCCGTCCAACGTCTCGAAGTGCTCGATCGCCGCACTGACGACGGCGTCTGCCATTGTGTCATCTCGAAGTTCGGCGGTGAGAACACGGTTCTGCAAGCTGAACTTGAGGCATGGCGCATTCGATTGGCACCCCCGGAGCGCACCGGCTGCCGCAAGTGTAGCCGAATCTCGTCCGGATTGTGGGCACCCACCGGAGAAATGGTTTCGTCCTCGCCGCGGGCAAGCTCCGTCAGCGCCGTAATTTCATTCGTAAATAAAATCATAGATGCACAGGCCGGGCAGAGTCGCTGGATAGATGGACCGCGATGCTCCTTAGTACGTCTGCGGCGTTCGACAGAGTCACAGAATCGGCGCCGTTAAGAGCTTGTGAGAGGATCCCCCGCCGCGCGGAATGGATACTCTGCAAGGCTTGTGCCCCCTCTCCGGTGATACTAATGAGAAATGCGCGTGCATCGGTGGGTATCCGTTCACGCCGAATAAGATCCTCGTTCTCCAGCCGCTTCAGGCGCGGGGTAATCGACGAGACATCAACACCGTGACAGGCCGCGATATCCGAGACCCGTAACTCACCGTAGGCGTCAAGATACTCCAGCAGTGCCCAAGACGCCGGGGGAAGACTGTAACCGCAGCGCTGGGCAATCTCGCCATACGTTGTGCGATCGGCCAGCAGCCGCAGCACTGCGGCCAGGGACCGTTCCAGATCATCGAGAGTCTCCTCCATGTTTGCCACAGTAATACCCAGCCGTGAGAAAGCAAAGCTTGGCCAAACTAACTTTTCTCGCTACTGTCGAGTCCACCCCGCTGCAAGGAGCGCCCAATACATGAAGTTGTCCATTGTTGATCTCGGGACTGTGGCGCCCGGAAGTACCGAAAAGGACGCTCTAGCCGATACGCTGGAGACCGTACGCCACGCTGAACAGCGGGGCTTTCACCGCATCTGGTTCACAGAACATCATCTGAGCCGCTCAGGTGCCTCGCACTACCCCGAGCTCCTGATCGCAGCCGCCGCGATGCTTACCTCCGAGATCCGATTGGGCTCGGGCGCGGTGCTGATGAATCACTACAGCCCGTTCAAGGTGGCCGAGACGTTCAAGCAACTTGAGGCCATGGCTCCAGGCAGGATCGACCTAGGCATGGGCCGGGCGACCGCGGGACCCGTACTCGATCTGGCGCTTCAGCAGAATAGACAAAACCCAGCGCAGACAGACCATCAGCAGCAGGTGCTTGAAACCTTGAGCTGGCTCTACGAGGCATTTCCTGGCGAGCACCCGTTCGCCAACCATCCGTTAATGGCAACTGTGCCCGAGGTGCCGCAAACCTGGCTACTGGGCTCCAGCCCGAACGGTTCAAACCTCGCCGCCGGCCTGGGTATCGGTTACACGTTCGCTGGCTTTATTAATCCTATGAGCGCTGCGACGGCCCTTCGTCAGTACCGGGAGAGCTTCCAACCTCAAGGCTTTGGGCTTGACTCCCCGCGGGCGATCTTAGCGGTCAATGTCGCAGTCGGTGACACTACCGCTGACGGCCTGCATCTGGCGAACTCACCGAAGGGCTACTACTCCAGACTCAGTCGTGCTGGCCGCGCCGCCGGATCCGTCGTAGTACCCTCCCCCGATGAAGCCGCGCGCGAGATGAGTCAAGCCGAGAAGGATCAGCCAACTACCATCGTCGATGGCCGGTGGCCCAGGTTCGTCGCTGGCGGACCCGATGATGTGCGCGCCACTTTGGAGCAGATGGTCGCCGAAAGTGGTGCCGATGAAGTTATGATCCAAAACCTCATCGCCGATCCCGCTGCCCGACGCCATTCCCACGGACTCCTCGCCCAGATATTCGGCCTCACGCCGCGGACGGCACCGCGCGGAAAAACTATGCAATAGCGCGGTCAGGTGCCGCAGACCACTCCTAGACTATTCAACGCTCCGCCAGCTACGGCCACGCCCGCGACACTGACACTGACACTGACACGGCGACATTCGGTCAGGTCCTCCGGAGGCTGTCGAATTAGACTGCACTCACGTAGGGGCACCCGGCCACCCGCCGCCTGCCGTCAGGGGCGGCGCCACAGTCTCGGATCCATCACCGGATCGGTGTAATCAAAGGCAGTCCATGACGATGTCAGCTTACCAACTCGAGCGGGTCTCTTGTTGCCTTACGTAGACAAAAATCCCCTGTGGTGCGGGTTAATCGGGAGATGGGCTGGACCTCTTGGCTGTGGCGGAAGACTTCCGTTTTTGGACAGACGACAGCCCAACAATGACGGGTTCGCGATATGCCACTCTTGCAGCCATCGCGGAAGAAGTTGAGGAGCCGCTTGTGGTCTCCGTTGTGGTCCCCCAAGGTGCCGTCGGGCACCGCTGCATGACCAACTGCAGCCTGAGTAAGAACAAGCATGTCTACGGGCTCCGCAAGCCGTCATCCACCCATTTACCGATCGTTCATCTGATAGCAACCCGCGCCTTCATGCCCGGACATGTTCGCTCTCCACCCTTGGGTGGGTTCTAGTAAACACTTTTGATTAGGAGTCCCCCTTGTCTACTCGCCTTACCTCCTCATGGAGGAAAAATGCCACGGCAGCTTCCCTCGCCGCAGGTATTCTGCTCGTCAGTGGATGTAGCAGTAATGCGAGTACCGCAACCTCTCCCAACTCCACCCCGGCCGCCACCAAATCAATCGCTACCAGCCCTACCCCCCGATTGAGCAGTGCAGACAACTTCCGTGACCTCGCCGGGCCCAACGACGGTTACGTCACCGCAAGTGGTGAACGCGTCAATCACGGCGTCATCTTACGGTCCAATGCACTGACCTTGACCCCATCGGACGTCCACACTGTCGAAAGCCTCGACATCACCGCCATCTACGATCTCCGCACGACATCGGAGATTGAAGCTAAGCCGAATGTAGCGGTTGCAGGCGCAACCAGCTCCAACATCAATATTTCAGGCGATGGTGTCACCGTGGCCGCAGCGGACCTCGACATCGATACACCACAAACGTCCATGCGAATGCTCGAAGACATGAACCGGATGTTCGTCAACGATCCGGCCCAGCGTGAAGGCTTCGCTCAGTTGCTCAACGACTTGGCCGAAATCGAGGGTCCCCAACTGATCCACTGCACAGCAGGCAAAGACCGTACAGGTTGGGCCTCCGCCATGCTTTTGAGTATTGCGGGAGTTTCGCGCGAGGACATCACCGCTGACTATCTATTGACCAACGAATACTCGAAGGACTCGATCAGTCACACTCTCGCCAAAATTGCAGCGGAAGGTGGACAGCCTACCGCGGACGCCTACGCCCCATTGCTCGGGGTGCAGCAGAGCTTCCTTGATGCGGGATTCGATGAGATCACCACGAAGTACAGCACCGTCGACAAGTATCTGACACATGGTCTGGGCTTGAGCCCAGAAACAATCGCAACAATCAAGGCAAAGCTGGTTAGCTGATCGAAGACTCAACATCGCATCTACAACGCGATGTTATTGTTCGGGACTGCCCCCGGTTCGGTCACGACGCTGAAACGGTGGATTGCCATCGGAGCGTAAGGAATCCGGACCCGGCCCGGCACCGGTCGAGTCGGCCGAGTTGCGGGAGCTGAAGAAGCGTAACCGCTTGGTTGAGCAGAAGAACGAGATTCTGCGCCGGGGTGCCGCCTATCTGGCAAGGAACATCAACCCAAAATGATCTACCCGCTGGCCACAGATCTTGCCGCCGAGGGAGTTCCCGTGGCGGTGACCTGTAGGGTTTTGGGCAATAATCAAGCAAGGCTATTACCGGTAGAGAGCGAACCCGGTGGCCGTCAGGGACTGGGTCGACGCACATCTGGTCAACGCGGCCTGGGGCATCCATGCCGATGATACGGAGTTTGGATACCGGTTCATACCTGACGAGCTCTCAGAGAAGGGCTTCATCGCCGGCGAGAACAGAGTGCAGCTTCTATGCAGGGACTACAGCATCTGGCCAGTGTTCTCCAAGAAGCGTGGCCCGTACCGGAGGCCGGGACCACCGGTGCACGAGGACCTGGTGGAGTTGAACTTCACGGCCACGGTGCCGAACGATCTTTGGCTCACCGACATCGCCGAGCACCCCACCGTTGAGGGCAAGCTCTACCTCGCGATCAAGGACGTCTATTCAGGCAGGCTCCTGGGCTACTCGATGGATTCGCGAATGGAGTCCTCATTGGCCGTCGCCGCGCTGGAGAACGCACTGCGGGCACCCCGCTCGGCAGGAACGGTGGTGCATGAGAGCCGCGGCTCGCTCCCTCAGGTGCCTGTCAAGGTAGTGCCGTTGACCTTATCTTGACAGTGACCTAGGCCACAGACTAGATTACGAATCACCATTCGTGCGAATAACGATTCGCGTGCTTAGCGGTTAACAAGTCACACCAGGTGACACGAAGCTTTCAGGACAATGTCGTTCAACTCACCTCGTAGGGGGAACAAGATGTCAGATGCAGACCGGGTCGACTACGGTGCGGATCAGAATCCAGCGGGCGTATCAAATGTCCTGGGCGCACGGCCCGGGACGCCGGCCATGCACGGCTACGACGCTCCTCAGCACGCGGACATGACACGGGTGCAGCTCACGTTCGAGACGACTCATAGGGCGATGCAGAAACTCATCGCGCCTCCACCCCTGCAGGTCGACCTGGACGCGCCCGCCTTCTGCACGATCATGGCCTTTACCTCCCCGAACTTCCGTGGGCGAGACGGCCGGGTAGCCCCGTATACAGGGTTCTCGTTGTGGGCTCCTATCGATCACAACGGCACGAAGGCGCAGGCCGGGTGGGAGTTTGTGGATGGCGCCGGCCCTGCTCATGACAAAACAATCCCGGAGATGCTGATTTTCTCCGGCCAGGTCTATGGCATGTTGAAGAAATTCGGGGACCTTCGCTTCTACCGGAACGGGGTGGAGGTGGCTGGCGACCTCGCGTCGGTCGAAGAGGGTGATGAAATCCTGATTACGGTAGACCGGAAGAGTCGACGGATTGCCAGTCTCCGGGTCCGTGTCGGGGCACCGCGGGGTGGTAGTGATGCTGACAATGAGTCGGCTCCCCGCCTCGGGTCGGTGCCGGTGCTCGCGGTGAGGGAAATTCCGACGGTGGACTACAAGGGCTTCGTTGACCGCAGCATCGTCTCCAGCGACATCAACGCGAACGCAGGGCACGCACCGAAGAAGGAGTTTGCCGCAGAGCCGCTCCACCTGGAGTTCTGGCCCAGCGAGTCGGAGGCTCTCGACCAGCTCGAGGTCGGCAAGTTCATCGCCGCCAGCGTGATCGTCGCAGATTCTCCTCACGAGACGATCAGCAGCATGTTCGTGGTGGAACAGCTTCCGCTCACCGTGTAGTAGGACCGACCGACCTGATAGTCAGCGCTCACACGCCTGCGTTGATCGAACACCTTCAGAAAGGTGACCCGCTATGGGGCGAATTTACGAGACCGAGTTCGGAAAGTTTGAAGTCACTAGGGCTGAAATTATCGCTGATCGGATCAAGGCCTTTCGCTTTCAACCGACAGATGGTGAACCGGTAGCACCCTGGACCCCAGGAGCGCATCTGGACGTCTGCCTAGGACCCAGTATCGTGCGGCAGTATTCCCTGTGTGGTGACGCGGCCGACGCCCACGGGTACACAGTGGGAGTCCTCCTTGATCCGGCCAGCCAGGGCGGATCTAAGGCCATGCATGAACTCGAGGTGGGAAGCACGGTCGAGATCCGGGGTCCACGAAACAACTTTGAGCTCGTGCCCGCCTCTGAGTACGTGTTCTTCGCCGGTGGAATCGGGATCACCCCCCTTCTGGCGATGGTTCGGCGTGCCGCCGATCTCCAGGTTCCCTGGCGTCTCGTCTACGGGGCTCGCAATCGTGACGCCATGGCCTTCCAGACGGAACTGGAGAACGTTCCGGGCGGTGTCCTGAAGCTGATGCCCGAGGACACCCATGGACGAACCGATTTCAAGGAAGAGCTCCTTCTAGCAGGTGAAGGCGCGGCGATCTACGGGTGCGGTCCGGCGCCGATGCTGGATGCACTCTCAGCGACGTGTTCATCCCTCGGCCTCGACGCGAATTTTCATCTGGAGCGGTTTCAGCGATCCGGCGATGTCCACGCACTTCAGCCGGCGGACACAGTTTTCGAGGTTGAACTTGCGCGGTCAGGGGAGGTGGTTACGGTGGGTGCGGATCAAACGATCATCGACGCGCTGTTGCCGCTCAGACCCGACCAACCCTATTCCTGCTTGGAGGGGTACTGCGGTACGTGTGAAACAAAGATCTTCAGCGGGGTACCCGATCATCGCGATGAGTATCTTTCCGACCAGCAGCGGGTAGCAAATGAAAGCATCATGCTCTGCGTGAGCCGGGCTAAGAACCGTCGCCTCGTCCTTGACCTGTAATAACCATTCAATGAAGAAGGGAACACAATGACCACCATACCCCCGGGGGCTCGTCCTTCCATCCGCCCCTTTACCTATGCAGAGGCGCCTGAACTTCTCGAGACCGGAATCATGCAGTTCGGCGAAACTCCAGAGGCAATCATCAACAACGCCAAGGACGACAGCTTGGGAGTCGGCCTCGTCTCCCGCGTGCTGTTCCTCGACACTCCCCCAGAGGGCTCTACCGACACCAATGGGCTCAGCCTGGTCCACGCCTGGCTGGCTCCCAACTACGACCTACCTCCCCACAGCCACGACGGCGACTGCCTGTACTACATCGCTTCCGGCAGCCTCATCCTTGGCAAGCGCACACTCGGCACAGGCGATGGATTCTTCGTCCCCAAGAACTCCCCGTACCGCTACAAAGCCGGACCAGAGGGCGTCGAGGTCGTCGAGTTCCGCACGTCGGTGTCGTTCGACTACCAGTACGCGGACAGCAACGAAACGCGTTGGAAGGACCGCCTCCAGTACGCCACTGACCACCGCGAGGACTGGGCAGCGGCACGAGACAACTTCCTCGACTCCAAGTCCGAGAAGACCGAGGTCGCACGATGAGCGCGGTCGTCGTCGGTGGAGCATCGGGAATCGGGCTCGCCACAGCCAAAGCGCTCCACGACGACGGATTTCGTGTAACGATCGCCGACGTCAATTTGGACGCAGCTAAGTCAGCTGCGGCAGAAATCGGAGGAGACACGTCCGCGATCGCCATGGACGTCACCAATGAAAGCTCCGTCGCCGCGGGATTCGAAAGCATCCAAGATCTGACCACCGTGGTCAGCTGCCCGGGCCTGACCTTCGTGGGCGCCATCACCGAGCTTTCACTTGAGGCGTGGCAGAAAACCGTCTCTGTCTGTATGACGGGGACCTTCCTGGTCCTCAAACACGGCGGTCGGGTTATCGCCGAGGGTGGAAGTATCACCGTTATTTCCTCCCTCAATGCGCGGCAGCCCGGAACCGGAATGGGCGCGTACTGTGCGTCCAAAGCCGGAGCCACCATGCTCGTCGAGGTGGCCGCGCTCGAGTCGGCTGCGCGTCAAGTCCGGGTCAATGCCATCCAGCCCGGCCGAGTAGAAACGCCGATGACCGCAGGGTCGGGTGAACTGCCAGGACTCCTCGACCAGTTCGCGGAGAACACGCCGCTCGGTCGCTCTGCACAGCCGAAAGAGATCGCCGATGTGGCAGCTTTCCTCGCTTCGAACAAAGCAACGTGGATCACCGGCGCAGTCTTCGACATCAGCGGGGGCGCTCACCTGCAGAAGTACCCCGACATGCTGGCGCTGACACGACCTTTCATGGAAGTCGGTGCCTCGTAACGAGCCCCACGTTCTCGGAACGAATGCTGCGCTAAAGACGACGAGTTCGCGAGGAGGACCATACTCAGCTTAGGGCGACACGGAGGTGCGCCCAGAGGAAATCGCGTGACATCCCCAGTTCATAACTCTAGAAGTACCTTCAACAAAAGGAAAAACAATGGTTGAAAGCACCGACGTAGCCTCGAAATCCCGAGAGCTGGCAATTCAGTTCTATGACCACTTCTGCACGTTTGACCCGGCAGCGTACGAGCATCTGGTGGAGCCGGACGCCTACTACAAGGTCGGGCACAGCGAATACTTCGGACATGAAGGATTCGCTACAGTCGCCAAAATCGCGAAGTTCCTATACCCGAACGGCATGCAGCCCGAAATCACAGACATCGTCGTCGAGGATTACAAGGCAGCTCTTAAAGTCACTACTCGGGCTGTCACAAACAAGGGCCTGGACTACGAGAATTTCTATTCCGTCCATTTCCGTTTCTCCGAAGAGGGCCGCGTCGCCGAGCTCAACGAGTTCCCCGATACCGCCTACGCGCTGGAGAAGTTCTCGCACGAAGGTATCGAAGAATGGCTTACCGCCTGATAAGCACCTACTCGGGATAGCATCCCAGCCGTCGAAACGACGCGATGAGTGCAGTGAGGCGCCAAAGGCCTCGATGGATGCGGCCGAGGAGCTGTGGAGCCGGGCTTCGTTCGCGCACGGAAAGCTGTTGTCATGCAGGCCGGCGCGGGTTACAAACGGCGCTCCGTTTCGCACACCTACAGCTCCCATCACAAGAGAAACCGGCCGTGTTCTTCCACCGCGTCGGCGAACTCCACCGACCAATGTCCGCTTTGGCTCCGTCATTAGTCACTGCTCAGGAATGAGCCTCATGAAAGTCTCCTCTACTCGTATCGGGGTTCTCGGCGCTGCTCGGATCGTTCGCACCGCGCAGTTCGCCCCAGAGCAACACATGGACGGAATCGAAATCTCCGGAATCGCTGTCCGGGTTCCTCAGCGTGCACAGGCATTCGCTGCCAAGCGCGGCATACCCCGCACCCATTCTTCCTATGAGGCGATGCTCACTGACCCGGAAATCGACGCGGTGTACTTTGCTCTACCCGCTGCCCTGCACGCCGAGTGGCTAATCTCCGCTGTCCAGGCCGGCAAACACGTGCCGTGCGAAAAGCTATTCACGAGCAACGCAGCAGCGGCCACCCGCGTAGCCTCGGTTGCTGCAACATCGGACCGGGTCGTGATGGAGGCCTATCACACCCACTACCAACCACAGCATGGCCGGCTACGGGAAATCCTGGTTGCGGGAGAGATCGGGAAAATTCGCTCGGCCCGGGCAACCTTCTGCATCCCCGTTCCACCGGGTAGGGATATCCGATGGAATCCGGCGTCGGGCGGGGGCAGCCTTTTGGATGTCGGGTACTACCCCGTCCGCGCGCCGGAAGTCCACCTACACCTATCAGCTGGAAACATTTCGGGACTCCATTCAAGTCGGGGCCGGCGTCGGCACGGATTCCGCAGCAGTAGTACAACAACTCCAGACCCTCGACGCCCTTTACAACGCGGCAGGCATGGAACCCCGCCCGTGATAAGCATCTCGAAGCAAGGTTTGACTCACTGCCAACGAACAGATGGAAGCCCCACAGCGCGCTCCACTGCCGGTCGTGTTGCTCCACCTCGAACGTCCTGTATCAAACTCTAGGTAAGGAGATAATTTGCCATGTCCCACTTCCCAACCAACTTTCTTTGGGGCGCCTCAACGGCCCCCCACCAGGTCGAGGGGAACAACGTTAACAGCGACTGGTGGGCTCGAGAGGGCGTAGCCGGAATTCAGCGCAGCGGTGATGCCGTCGATAGTTACCACCGCTATGCCGAGGACATGCAACTGCTGGCTGACGCCGGTCTAAACTCCTACCGTTTCGGCATCGAGTGGGCTCGCATTGAACCCACCCCCGGTAACTTCTCACGAGCTGAGCTAGCCCACTATCGACGCATGATCGACCAGGCGTTACAGCTCGGGCTGACGCCCGTGATCACCCTGCAGCACTTCACCACGCCCAAGTGGTTCGCTGACGAGGGCGGCTGGCTGACCAATCAGGCCACCGATCGTTTCGTCACCTATGTCCAGCACGCTTCGAGCATTCTGGGAGATGTTCCCTACGTCATCACCATGAACGAACCAAACATGCAGGCGATGACGGTCACCATCATGCAATCAATCCTCGTCGGGCAGACCACACAGTGGCAAAGCCCCACCGTTGACGCAGTCACTGACGAGGAGGGCATGTGGAGCGCCGTGTCGCTGCCAGACCCTGACCCTGCTATCGGTCAGAGGCTCGTCGCAGCGCACGAAGCCGCCCGGGAAGTCCTGCACGCCACAACCGATTCCGCGGTGGGATGGACCGTGGCCAACGGGGCTCTGACCGCACAACCGGGTGCGGAAGAAACGCTGCGCGAGCTCAACTACATCCGGGAGGACCTCTACCTCGAAGCCGCTCGGGACGACGACTTCGTCGGCGTACAGGCATACAGCAGCCAAGAAGTGGATGTGAACGGGCTCGTCTCGCACCAGCCCCACCTGGATGACACCCTCGTCGGCACCGCCTATCGACCCGACGCCCTCGCCCTGGCTGTCCGCCATACCTGGGAGGTGACCCGTCAAACACCGATCCTGGTGACAGAAAACGGTATAGCAACGCAGGACGACGAGCAGCGCATCGCCTACACCACTGATGCTTTGAAGGGACTAGCAAGCACGATGGCCGACGGTATTGATGTGCGCGGCTACCTTCACTGGTCGGCCCTGGACAACTACGAGTGGGGTCACTGGGAGCCGACCTTCGGACTGATCGCCGTCGACCCCAAGACCTTCGAACGGCACCCAAAACCGAGCCTGGCATGGCTGGGCAGCTGCGTCGGACGAGGCGAGGTGTAGGCGATACTCAGCCAGCTGCCGGCTCCTCCGCCATGACTATGCCCCAATCGCGCAACCACCCCGGATGTGCCGTCAACGCTCTACCCCGCATGCCGTTGGTGGAACTCCTTCCTCAAAAGGTCTCGAGCGGTCCGGCGGCGCGGCAGTCACTGACCTCTGCCCCGTCACGAAACGTTGCTAAAACTCGTAGCGTGCTTCGACTTCTTGTGCTAACGTTCTGGGCTAATAGATAAGTCGAATCGTGATTCGACTTCTAGAACTCGGCTCTGCCGCCGAGCCCGCACGGGATCTCGCTGCTACGGCGCTGACAGCCCTTGCTTACTGACCGAACAAGGGAGTTCTGTTGTGTCTGATTCTGATCGCCGAAACACGCCCGTAGCGCCTCATGCGGCAGGCCGTCGTAACCCCTGCAGCAGCGTGACCCCGGCCCTACCCACAGTCATTGCGGGCGACGCGCATTTTGTGTGTTCCTCGTCCGACCAACAAGCAGCCCTATAAGGTCGCCGATCAGTGAAGAGAGTCCCGATGAAAAACCCCTCCTCTGCGGTAGAACAGGCAAACGACCTCCTCTCCCGCATGACTCTGGTCGAGAAAGCGCAGCAGGTCTCTGCCATCATGCCGGCGGTTCTTCTCGGGCCGGACGGGCCCGCCGATGCTGTTCTCGACGACGTTCTCAAGAACGGCATCGGTCACGTGTCGAACCTGGCCATGATGGGCGCTTCCTCCCCGCAGAACCTCGCGAAAATCACCAACACGGTTCAGCGCTACCTCTGTGAGCGCACACGTCTGGGTATCCCTGCAATGTTCCATGCCGAGGCGTTGAACGGGTTCCTAGCGCCGGGATACACGTCGTTCCCGACAGCCATCGGTCTGGCAGCGACCTGGAATCCGGATGCGGTGGAGCTGATGGCTCAGACCATCAGCCGGCAGATGCGGTCCGTCGGCTCACTGCACGCACTGTCTCCGGTCCTGGACATTGCCAGGGATGCACGCTGGGGCCGCGTCCACGAGACCTACGGGGAAGACGTCTATCTGACGACCGCGATAGGCGTCGCTTTCGTCCGTGGGCTGCAGGGCAAGGACCTTCGCACCGGGGTGCTGGCCACCGCGAAACACTTCCTGGGCTACGCGATGACGGAAGCCGGCCAGAACATGGCGGCGACCCAGCTGGGCGAACGAGAACTGTACGACGTGTACGGGACCCCGTTCGAGGCCGCCATCAAGCTCGCAGGGCTTGCAAGCGTGATGAACTCCTACTCCGAGATCGACGGTGTACCGGTCGGCGCAAGCCGGACAGTGCTGATCGATCTTCTGCGCGGACGCATGGGCTTCACTGGAAGCGTCGTGTCCGACTACAGCACGGTCGATTGGCTCGCCACCCGCCAACACGTGGCGCCGACTCCTGCTGCCGCAGGGGTACTGGCACTCAAGGCCGGACTGGACGTGGAGCTTCCAAGCATCGCCGGATACGGGCATCACCTTGTCGAGGCGATCGAGTCGGGACGGCTTGAAGAGGACGTGCTCGACGAGGCTGTCCGACGGGTCCTGGCCGACAAGTTCAAAGTGGGTCTGTTCGAGAACCCCTACGTCAGTGAAGACCCGATCGAGTTGAGCGGCATAGCCGAGCAGGGGCAGGAACTTTCACGCTCCCTGGCGGAAGAGTCGATCACCCTGCTGAAGAATGACGGCGTCCTACCCCTCGCGAAGGGCACCCGGATCGCGGTGATCGGCCCCAACGCCGACTCGGCGATGGTCAACTTCGCCGCCTACACCTACCCGTCGAGCCTCGATATGACCAAGGGCATCCTGACCGGGGAATCTCGAATGGCTGGTGTCAGCACCACCTCAAGTGAAGAAAGCGGTTCCGGCGAGGCTGCACAACGAGCCCAGTACGCGCACGCAATGTCCATTGACACCGACGCCATCGTTCGTGCAAGTTACGGCGCCATGGATCTCGGGCAGGCCCTCCGCAAAGCCTCCCCCGAGAGCGACATCACGAGTACCACCGGGGTTAATATCCACCCCGATGATCCGCAGGATGTGCAGAAAGCGGTCGAGGCGGCCGCCTCAGCCGACGTCGTCGTCCTCGCTTTGGGAGGACGGGGAGGCTGGTTCGGCACACGGATCACCGAAGGTGAAGGCACCGACGCGGCGAGGGTCGAGCTGCCGCAACACCAGATCGACCTCGTCCGCGCCGTGGCCACGACCGGCACCCCGCTCGTGGGCGTGTTTTACCAGGGCCGCGCCTACGCGATCGGAGAGGTTGATGAGCTCCTTGCCGCATCTGTCGTCGCCTACTATCCCGGCCCGCAGGGCTCCCAAGCCATCGCATCAGTGCTCTTCGGGGACGTAAATCCCAGCGGCAAGCTGCCCTACACGATCCCACGCGCCACCGGCCAGGTCCCGCTGTACTACAGCCAGAAGCACGGCAGCGGCTACCGCCGCAGCGAGGCAGACATGTTCCGCAGCTACATCGACCTGGAAAACAGCCCGTTGTACCCGTTCGGACACGGTTTGAGCTATACGGCCTTCGAGTACTCCGACGCCATTCTCGACGCAGAAGCTGTCCCTGGCGACGGGGGCGCCATCACCATCACCGTGACTGTTCGCAATTCCGGAGATCACGACGGCTCGGATGTCGCCCAGTTCTACGTCTCGCAAAAGGCCGAAGGTATAACCCGACCTGCGCTTCAGCTCGCCGGATTCTCACGCATCCACCTCGAAGCAGGCGAGACAGCAACCCTGACGTGCACCGTGGACACAGCGCAGTTGGGGTTCACCGGAATGGACGGACGCTTCATCGTCGAACCGGGAACGGTTGATATCAGCGTCGGTTCAAGCTCATCACAGCTTCCGTGTCGCTCCAGCTTCATGATCACCGGCGACACCGTGAACCTCGAAAACCGACGCTCGTACCTGAGTCGCGTTTCGGTGTCCCGGTCTGCCCTGATTCCCAGCTGAACTTAGCCAGCATCCACAGCTCGACTGCACCGCCTTGGAAGGAAAATATGTCCTACACACACCCCGGCTCCCTCACCGGAAAAGTCATCATCGTCACCGGAAGTGGCCGCGGAGTCGGACGCGGAATTGCCCGCACCCTCGCACGCGACGGTGCCCGCCTCCTCCTCACTGACATCCTCCCCGATGCGGTTACCGATGCCCGCGAGGAACTGACAGCGCAGGGCGCCGAAGTATACAGCGTCGCTGCCGATTTGCGGGATCCCGATGCAGCGACCGAGATCGTCAGCGCAGCCGTGGAGCACTTCGGCGCCCTCACCGGGCTGGTCAACAACGCCATGGCCATCAAGCCACCATCACCCATGACCTCCCAGAGCACCGAGGACTTCGACCTCGCCTACAGCACAGGTCCTCGTGCGACGTTCCAGCTCATGCAAGCCGCACACCCGCACCTCGCCGTAGCTGGTGGCGGGTCGATCGTGAACTTCGGCTCGGGCGCCGGCGCTGCTGGAGAACCGGGCTTCGCCGCTTACGGCACGGCTAAGGAAGCCATCCGCGGGCTCTCGCGCGTAGCAGCGCTTGAGTGGGGCGCCGATAACATTCGGGTCAACGTCATCCTGCCCTTCGCCGAGACAGAAGGTACGATTCATTGGAAGGCCAGTGATCCGGCAGCGTTCCAAGCCGCCATGGATACCGTGCCGCTGAAGCGAATCGGTGACGCCGAGAAAGACGTCGGAGCTCTCGTCTCTTTCCTGCTTAGCGATGACGCCACCTACCTCACCGCCCAATCCATCTTCGTCGCGGGCGGCTCGGGGGTTTCCCGATGAATCATCAGAGCTTCCTGTCGCCGGTCGAACGCGCCAATGAGCTGCTTGCAAGGATGACGCTCGCCGAGAAGGCGCGGCAAGTCGGGTCGGTCATGGGTTTCTCCCTCGTTGGAGCGGACGGGGTGGATCCGGCTGCTCTCGACCGATACCTGTCTGATGGGATCGGACATATTGCCGGCGCCGCCACTGGGGCTGATCCTCAGCAGACTGCGGGTGCCGTCAATGAGATGCAGAACTACCTCGTCGAACGAACCAGGCTTGGCATTCCGGCCATCATGCACGCCGAAGCCCTCAACGGGTTTGTGGCAGCCGGTTACACCTCGTTCCCGACCGCGATCGGCCTGGCCGCATCATGGGATCCGGAACGGGTCAAAACGATGGCCGAAGTGATCCGGCGACAGATGCGATCCGTCGGGGTACTGCAGGCACTGTCACCCGTTCTCGACGTGGCCCGCGACGCCCGTTGGGGACGAGTGCACGAAACCTACGGTGAAGACGTGTACCTGGTCAGCGCTATGAGCGTGGCATTCGTGCAAGGTCTTCAAGGAGAGGACCTCACAACCGGTGTCCTCGCCACAGCGAAGCACTTCCTCGGGTATGCATTGACGGAGGCGGGGCAGAACATGGCTGCGACGCACTTCGGCCCCCGCGAGCTGTACGACGTGTACGCGACGCCGTTCGAAGCGGCCATCAAGCTCGCAGGTCTCGGAAGCGTGATGAACTCCTACTCCGAGATCGACGGTGTCCCGGTAGGGGCGAGCCATGCGGTGCTCACGGACCTTCTTCGTGGCCGCATGGGCTTCACCGGCAGCGTGATCTCCGACTACAGCACCGTCGAGATGTTGCACACCCGCCAGGGCGTCGCGTCCTCTCTGGCCGAGGCTGGGGAATTCGCTCTCGCCGCCGGCCTCGACGTCGAGCTGCCCATCACCAACGGTTACAAAACTCTTGAAGAATCGATCCGCGAAGGGCGCCTCGAGGAGTCCATCCTCGACGATGCGGTGCGCCGGGTCCTTGTCGACAAGTTCAAGCTGGGCCTGTTCGAAAACCCATACGCAAGCACCGACAGTATTGAGTTGAGCTCGCTTCAGACAGAAGGCATTGCCCTGTCGCGGGAGCTGGCCGAGGAATCCGTGACGCTCTTGAAGAACGATGGGCGGCTGCCTCTGGCAAAGTCCGGTCGTATCGCGGTGATCGGACCGCACGCCAACTCGGTCATGGTCAACTTCGCGGCGTACACCTACCCGGCTACCATCGACATGCTCAAGGGCCTCGCGACAGGGGAATCGCGCATGGCCGGTCTTGACAGCATGTTGGAACCCTCATCACCAGAAGCCGCTGAGACGGGCCCTTCTCCACTAGCAGAGCTGATGAAGGTCGACAGCGAAGACGTCGCCCGACACGTGTACGGCGCCCAGACGCTCACGGAAGCCATCCGAGCCACAGCGCCGGGCGCTACCGTCGAGTCAGTCGAGGGCGTCGGTATCCATCCCGACGACCCGCAGGATCTCGCGGCAGCAGTCGCTCTCGCGCAGGAAGCAGACGTCGTCGTCCTCGCCATCGGTGGTAAGGCCGGTTGGTTCGGGACCCGCATCACCGAGGGCGAGGGAACGGACGTGGCACGGGTTGAATTACCGGATCACCAGGTCGCCCTCGTCGAGGCTCTACATGCCACCGGAACACCTCTCGTAGCAGTCCTCTACCAAGGACGACCGCTTGCCATCTCCGCGATAGAGCCAAAACTCGATGCCATCCTGACCAACTACTACGCCGGCCCCCACGGCAGCGCGGCCCTGGCTTCGACGCTCCTCGGCGACACGAACCCTTCCGGTAAGTTGCCCTACAGCATGCCGAGGGCCACCGGGCAGTTGCCGCTGTACGTCTCGCAGAAACGAGGCAGCGGATATCGTCGCAGCCCAGGTGACAGCTTCAAATACATGGACCTGGAGATCACGCCGCTTTTCCCGTTCGGTCACGGGTTGTCCTACACCACGTTTGAGTACGGAGAGCTGCAGCTTGCGGCTGATGCTGTGCCCGCGGACGGGGGTTCGATTGTGGCGTCCGTTGAGCTCCGCAACAGCGGAGACCGAGACGGAGTGGAAGTCGTGCAGCTCTACGCCTCACAGAACGCCGCGCGAGTCACGCGACCTGCCCAGCAACTCATCGGATTCACACGGGTCGCCCTAGCCGCGGGCCAAAGCGCGACCGTGCAGTTCACGGTGCCGACGAGCCAACTCGGGTACAGCGGTGTCGACGGTCGCTTCATCCTTGAACCGGGCTCTATGGCACTCGCGGCCGGGGGCAGTTCAGATGAGACTCCAGCACAGGGCTCCGTACTGCTCACCGGAGACGCGGTCGATCTTGAAGGACGCCGCGCCTACCTCAGCACGTCGGCAGTGCTCCCGGCGCCGACACAGGTCAATGCTCACCGCTGACCCAGCGGGTGAAGGTGGCCGTTGGCGTCCGACGCCCGATGGGCTTTGCCATCGTCCAACAAGCACAGCAGCTCAATTGCAGTCGGAGGACCCTCATGACCATTGATCGGCAAGCCGTCGTCGCGCGTCACGATGTGCACGTGACAACGCCAGATCCTCAGCACGTGCTGTCGGTCGGCAACGGGGACTTCGCGTTCACCGCCGATATCACTGGGATGCAGACGTTCCAGCGCTTCCACGATCCGCTGGCGGCCATGATGAAGGGCGAGGTGGCAGTCAACACGGCCACCATGTCCACCTGGGCATGGCATAACATGCCCAATCCTGAGGGGTTCACCCTTCAGGACGCGATGACCACGTATGACACTCCCCGCGGCTCGGTCCCCTACCCCGGTAAGTACGACATGGAAGCTGCTATGGCCGGTCACCTCACGGAGGAGCACCGGGCAGGGGCATGGTTACACACCAACCCGCAGCGCGTCGATCTGGGTCGTGTCGGACTGCTCCTACGTCCCAACCAGGACGGAGCGGCGATCACCGACCCCAGTGAGCTCGCTGGTACGCGGCAGAGCCTGGATCTATGGACCGGGACGCTACGCAGTGAATTCGCCTACCAAGGGGAGCGCGTGGAGGTTGTCACCGTAGCCTCACCCGACGACGCGACCGTAGCCTTCCGCATCACCAGCGCACTACTGGCCGACCAGCGGGCCGCTGTGCAGATCGCCTTCCCCTACCCCCACGACGGGTTCTTCCAGACGGATGACTGGAGCGTCCCCGACCAGCACCAGTCATCGCTCACCGAAAGTCGATTCGGATACGCCCAGATCGAGCGCACTGCCGACGACACCCGGTACTCGGTCACGGTTATGTCCTCACACGGGACGGTCGCGTCGAGCCCAGACCCGCACGCGTTCGCCCTGACGACCGGCTCCACCAGCATCGACGTGGTGGTCACATTTCAGCCTGAGGGTGTCCCGACATCTGGGTCGGATTTCGCCGGCATCGCTGCGAGGTCCACCGTATCGTGGGAGTCGTTCTGGAGGTCCGGGGCAGCAGTTGACCTGAGCAGCAGCACCGATCCGCGCGCCGCTGAGCTCGAACGCCGCGTCGTGCTCTCGCAGTACCTCACTCGAGTCCATTCAGCCGGCGTCATGCCGCCGCAGGAGACCGGGCTTGTGACGAACTCGTGGCAGGGCAAAAGCCATTTGGAGATGCATTTCTGGCATGCCGCGCATTTCGCTGCGTGGGGACGACCGGAGCTGCTGGAGCGCAGCCTTGGTTGGTACCGCCAGATCATGCCCGCAGCTCGCGCCACCGCAGAATCGCAAGGGTATGACGGCGTCAGATGGCCCAAGCAGGTCGGTCCCGACGGCCGGGAGAGCCCCAGCCCGATCGGTTCCCTGCTGATCTGGCAGCAACCCCATGTACTGCACCTGCTCGAGCTCCTCTGGCACGCGTCCAGCGAGGATCGGCGTGCAGCACTGCTTGAGGGGTACGCCGAGCTCGTCGAGGCGACCGCGGACTTCATGGCGTCGTTCGCCGAGCTTCGGGACGGCCGCTTCCACCTGGGTCCGCCGGTCATGCCTGCCCAGGAGTTCTACGATGCCGCCTCGACGATCGATCCGACGTTCGAGCTCAGTTACTGGTGGTGGGGCCTGGACATCGCGTCCAAGTGGCAAGCCCGCAGCGGCAGGCCCGCGCGCGCCGACTGGCTTCGGGTTCAGGAGCAGTTGGCTGCCCCACGCGTCGTCGATGGTCGCTACGCGGCCGTCGCGAACGACGTCGAGGCTCGCCGTGATGACCACCCGTCACTGCTGGCGGCGCTCGGAGTCGTCCCACCGAACCCGTTGATCGAGCCCGACATCATGTCTGCCACCCTGGACGACGTCCTGGCCACCTGGGACTGGCACTCCGCCTGGGGGTGGGACTTCCCGATGATCGCGCTCACCGCCAGTCGCCTCGGACGAACGGACACAGCCTTCGACGCCCTCGTGCGCGACGAGACGAAGAACCATTACACGCTGGTGGGCCACAACCCCCATATGGGCGGGGTTCTTCCTCTCTACCTGCCCGGTAATGGAAGTGTTTTGCTCGCCGTCGCCCGCCTCGCTTCCGACCCATCCCTCCCATCAGCCAACGGCTGGACGGTGCAAGCTGAAGGTTTCCCGGAACTGCCGTGAATGCCCTGCTGCCACCCAGCATCGACCGAGAACGGAAAGAAGATTCTGCATGTCACTGATTGGGAAGTTCATCGACCGGAAATTCCTCGAACCCGCCCACCGGATGAAGGCATCCCAATTCGAGGAACTGTCCCCTTCAACCGGAGCCCTCGTATTCATCGGCGACAGCATCACCGAAGGCGGGCTGTGGCACGAGTGGTTCCCAGAACACCTTGTCGTCAACCGAGGCATAGATGCCGATACGTCGGCCGGAGTGCTGAAACGCATCGACGTCGCGATCCGTAACTCCCCCACCACAGTCTTCATACTGATCGGGACGAACGACATTCGCGGCGGGCGCACAACGGACGAGATCGTCACCAACGTCAAAGCGATCATCGAAGCCATCCAAGCGCATGCACCGGGGGCGCACATCATGCTGCAAAGCGTCATGCCCCGCCAAGCCAAGTACAGCGGCCGCATCAAGACACTGAACGCCCAGTACCAGCAGATCGCAGAGGCTACCCCCAACGCCGAGTACGTAGACCTTTGTCCAGCTTTCGCCGACGGGGACTCACTACGAAGCGATCTGACCGAGGACGGGCTCCACCTTAACGGGACGGGCTACCGGGTTTGGACCGATCTGCTCCGACCACTTCTTCCGCCAACAAAGCACTGATAAGACCCCCCATTCAGCACCGCCCACATACTGATAGGAATGTGATGACCAACCCCATCAACTACCCGTACCAGGACTCCAGCTTGGCGATCGACCAGCGGGTGGAAGACCTGCTGTCACGTATGGCGGTCGAGGACAAGGTCGGGTTGATGTTCCAACCCATCGCCGTCGTCGGAGACCTGGACGCCTCCGACCATTTCGCCCCCCACACTAATCGGGAACTCATCGCACGCGGCATCAGCCATGCGAATATCCTGTGGGCGAGCTCGGCTCGCGAGCTCGCCCAGTGGAACAATGCCCTGCAGCGCGCCTACCGTGAGCAGCCCCTGCAGATTCCTGCGACCATCTCGACCGACCCGCGACACTCCTTCAGCAATAATCCGGCTGCGACGCTCATTGCCGGGCCGTTCTCGCAGTGGCCCGAGCCTATGGGCTTCGCCTCCATCGGGGAAGAGGACATTGTTCGCCGCTGGGCCGAGGTCGTACGCACCGAGTACCTCGCGGTCGGTCTACGCACCGCGCTGCACCCCCAGATCGATCTGGCGACCGACTCGCGCTGGGCGCGCGCGTCATCGACCTTCGGGGAAAGCTCCGAGCTCACGTCCCGCCTGGCCGTCGTCTACATCCAAGGCCTCCAAGGCGGCGACAGCGTCGGCCACCAGTCTGTCTCAGTCATGGCCAAGCACTTCCCCGGCGGCGGTCCGCAGAAGGACGGGGAAGACCCTCACTTCCCGTACGGTCGCGAGCAGGTATATCCCGGTGGAAAGTTCGACCTGCACCTGGAACCGTTCCGGGCAGCCATTAAGGCCGGTGTCTCTCAGCTCATGCCGTACTACGGCATGCCGGTCGGCACCGACTACGAGGAAGTGGCCTTCAGCTACAACCGGCAGATCCTCACAGATCTGCTGCGCAATGAACTGGGCTTCGACGGGATCATCTGCACCGATTGGGCCATCCTGTCCGACCGGCCCTGGGGAGTGGAGCACCTGACATTCGAGCAGCGCATGATCAAAGCAATCGACGCTGGAGTCGACCAGTTCGGCGGCGAGACCGCCACCGACGTGCTGACCAGCCTGGTGCGGACCGGGCAGATTCCCGAAACGCGTATCGACGCCTCTTGCCGCCGGCTGTTGCGAGAGAAGTTCCGGCTCGGACTCTTCGACAACCCGTTCGTCGACGCGGACGCTGCCGACATGATTGTCGGCGCCCCCGAAGTACGCGAGGAGGGCGAACGCGCCCAAGCTGCCGCCCAGGTTCTGCTCAAAAACGACCAGGGTGCCACACACCTGCCATTGGGCCCCGGACTGAAGGTGTACGCCGAGGGAATGGATACCGAGGCGCTGACGCGCTGGGCCACCCCCGTTGCAACACCGGAGGAAGCAGACGTAGCAATCGTACGCACTTCAGCCCCTTGGGAGCAGCGCGGTGAGGAAATGAGCCTGGAGTCCTTCTTCCACGCCGGTTCACTCGATTTCCCAGACGACGAGCTCGAGCACCTGGCAACCATCGCCAACGCGGCGCCGCTCATCGTCGACGTGTACCTGGACCGCCCCGCGATCCTCGCTCCCGTGACGGATCTTGCCTCGGGCCTCATTGCCAACTTCGGCTCGTCCGACACTGTGCTGCTGCAGACCCTGTTCGGCGAACTTGAGCCGCAGGGCAACCTTCCCTTCGACGTCCCCTCCTCCATGCAGGCAGTCAAAGACTCCCGTCCGGACACTCCGTTCGACACCGCAAGCCCCACGTTCCGGTTCGGCTTCGGGTTGCGCTTTGGAGGCTAACCCAGCGGTGCTGTTTTTCCCCTGAGCAGGGCCGATTGGCTCGCGTCTGTATGTATCAAGGCGGTACGTCTCGAGTCGTTCGCCGCGATCGCGAGACGACCGCCAAGCCAACAATGTCCTTGCCCTGCAGCAACCGGCCACCCAATGCAGGCGACCGTCGTTTAACGTCGCACAATCTAGGAGCACATGATGAGTACATCTTCATTCAACGACAACTGGCAGGTAAGCCTCAAGACCAGTCCGTTCGAAGCTATCGGGAGTGTTGGGAATGACGGTATCACCGTCACGCTGCCCCATGATGCGCTCATTGACGTCACACGTCATACCGATGCGGCAGGTTCCCGGCACACGGGGTATTTCCCCGACGGAGCCTTTCAGTACACCAAATCGTTCAACGCGCCTGAGGAATGGAAATCCAAACGCGTCTCGCTGGAGTTCCAGGGCGTCTACAGGGACGCGATGGTCTACATCAATGGCGATTACGCAGGCCAGCGGCCCAACGGGTACACTCCCTTCCGGGTCGCCCTTGACCCGTTCTTGCGGTACGGGGAGACCAACACTGTCCGAGTCGACGTTCGCACCCACGAGGACTCGCGCTGGTACACGGGCGCCGGGATTTACAGGGATGTGGTGTTGGAGGTTGTCGACCTCGTGCACGTTGATCAGTCCGGAGTGCGCATCACGACACCTGACATCGACCACGAGCGAGCAGGGGTGTCCGTAGTGACTCCTGTCTCGAATGAGGGCACGACCACGACCACGGTCCGCGTACGCACGGAACTGCACGGACCCGATGACAGCTTGGTCGCCCGGGACTCGGCCCCCATCACCCTGCGGGCCGGCGCCTCCGGTGTGGTGAGGCAGCGGCTCTTTGTCCCACAGCCCGCGCTCTGGAACATTGACACACCCCACCTGTACACCGCCCGAACCATCCTGGAAACGGCCGACCGCACTCTCGACACCATATCGACCAACTTCGGCATCCGATCCATCAGACTCGATCCGATCCACGGTCTACGGATCAACGGGGACACCGTCAAACTCCGGGGAGCCTGCGTTCATCACGACAACGGGCCGCTTGGCGCAGCCACGATCAGGCGCGCCGAGGAACGGCGAGTCGAGCTGCTGAAGGAAGCAGGATTCAACGCCCTGCGCAGTGCACACAATCCCCTCAGCCCCGCGATGCTAGACGCCTGCGACCGGCTCGGAATGATCGTCATGGACGAAACCACAGACGTCTGGACGGAAGGGAAGACCACCTTCGACTACGCTCTTTCCTTCCCCGAGTGGTGGGAGCGCGACATCGAAGCGCTGGTCGAAAAGGACTTCAACCACCCGAGCGTCATCTTCTACTCGATTGGCAATGAGATCTTCGAGACAGGCAGCTCTCTCGGGGCTGAATGGGGTAGGACGCTCGCTGAGAAGGTGCGATCCCTCGACGACACCCGGCTCGTGACGAACGGAATCAACCCCTTCGTCGCCCTTCTCAATGAGGTTGTCGCTCAACTGCATTCAACCGCAACCGGTACCGACACAGGTAGTGGTAGTGGCACCGACGCCGGGGCCGACGGCGGCGTGAACGCGCTAATGAACCTCGCTGGCTTCATCGACCAGCTGAACGTCACCCCGATGGTGTCCGAGCGCACCGAAGCGTCCTTCTCGGTGCTCGATGTCGCCGGCCTCAATTATGGGGACGCGCGATACGAACTCGACCGCACTCTGTTCCCGAATCGAACGATCGTGGGCACCGAAACGTACCCGCCGCGCATCGCGAACAACTGGCAGCTCGTCCTAAACAACTCCCACGTGCTCGGGGACTTCACCTGGACCGGATGGGACTACCTGGGTGAGGTAGGACTTGGCCGAACCCAATACGCCGACGCCCCCGAGTTCGTAGCACCGTACCCATGGATCGCAGCCCATGTCGGCGATCTTGATATCACTGGCCACCGGCGACCCATGTCCTACTACCGCGAGATCGTGTTCGGCTTGCGAACCGACCCATACATCGCTGTTCTGCGCCCAGAGAACCATGGCAGATCCGTTCTGCCCAGCATGTGGGCATGGAGTGACTCCATCGCGAGTTGGAGTTGGGACATCGAAGCGGGCTCCCCCATCAACGTCGAGGTCTACGGCGATGGCGACGAAATTGAGCTGCTGCTCAACGGGCAAAGTGTCGGTCGGGCAAAGCCAGGCAGCTCCAGACCGTTTTTGACCGAGTTCGACCTCGCGTACGAGCCCGGGACGCTCGAGGCCATCACCTACCGTGACGGCACGCCGATCGCCCGCACATCACTTCACTCAGCTGACGGGCCAATCCAGCTCGTCGTCACACCCGACCGCACCGAACTCCAGGCCGACGACCGCGACCTCAGCTTCATCACCATCGAGCTGCGCGATGGCAACGGCAACCTGGCAAGTGCGCTCGACACGCCCGTCCGCGTCTTTGTGGATGGCCCCGCTGTGCTGCAGGCGCTGGGAAGTGGACGTCCCGACACGGAGGAGCGCTTCAACACGCCAGAACACACAACCTTTGACGGACGAGCCCTTGCCATCATCCGGCCCACCGGTCCGGGAGACGTCACCGTCACGGTTTCCGCAGACGGGTACCCTCAAGCGACCTCGTTGCTGCAGGCAGTCGCACCCGGCAACGACTCGGACGGTGGCAGCATCTGATTCCCGATCCCGGGGAAAAGAGGGGACATCGGCAATCCTGCACAGCACGGGACTTTCCCTGACCCATTCCCTGGCCCACGTGGTGATGCAATCCTTGGCACAACTGAACAACTGACGCAAATGGCTGCGGCAGCGCCTCGAATCGAGAACAAAGTTGGAGACGGACCAGTCATGACAACGCCGCTAATCATCCATGGTTTCTTCCCCCCCCCGTTGATCTGCCGGGTGGGAGGCGAGTACTTCATCGCGAACTCCAGCTTCGAGTACCCGCCAGGGATTCCTATCTCCCGCAGCACCGACCTGGTCACATGGGAGCAGATCGGTGCTGCCCTCACCCGGCCCACGCAGCTGCCTCCGAACGCCGGCAGACCCAACAGCGGCGTGTACGCGCACCGCCTGGCATCACGGCGGGAATCGACCCTGATCTGTGCTGGGATGAGGAAGGCACCTGCCCTCACGTGGTCGAACTTCCAACCGGAATTGCACGGTATCGCGTCAGTACCGATCGATCTCACCCCGGGTGACCTTCTCGATGAACCATTGACGGCTGGTGGTATCTGCTCCTGGCTGAAGGGGGAACCGAACGAGGTCACGCCGTCATCCTCGCGCGGGCACGGACGTTGGACGGTGATTGGGAACCAGCTCCCCACAACCCAATATTGACTCACCGCAGTCAGCCCCATCCAGGGCAAAATACCGGGCACGCTGATCTGTTCCAACTGACCGAGGGTACCTGGGGGTGGTGTACCTGGGCGTCCGCCCTCGAGGTCAGACGCCGGGCTTTCACACGAACGGCCGAGAGACATTCCTGGCCGGGATCGACTGGGTGGACGGCTGGCCCGTTGTCCACGAGGCACTCTTCGAAGTGCCCTCGCGAGACAACTCGTTCACTGAGACCTTCGACGCGGCTGAGCTGGATCCACGGTGAGTTTCCGTTGGCGCTGGCCGGAACGGTTTGAGCGCGACGAGAGCATGGGCGTTGTGCTGGAACCGCATGTTGATGAGGTTCCAGCGGTGCTTGCCACGCGCATTCGGGATCTCGAGTGGAGCGCTGAGGTGACCCTCGAGATTACTTCTGCGCGGGTGCGGTTCGCGGTAAGAATCGACGACGAGCACTGGTACGGCCTCACAGTCGACACTGCTGAGGTAGAAGTAGCCCTGCGGATTGGACCGGCAACCGGGCACCAGTCCCCTGCACCAGCATGAATATCGCATTTACCTGATCAACTGCAGCGAAAGAGAATGTTTGCAATACTGCAATACAAGGCTTCTCTTTTCTCTCAGTCGTGATCACTACACGCCGCTCTGCAGAGCAGGAGGTGCGGGGCTCTCACCACCCCAACAGGTGGTTGCTCTGTTGCCAGGACACGACGAGCTGTCATTCCCACATGCGTCGTCCCGCATTCGTCGAACGGACCCCGTTTGGCGAACAGGACGGTGGCGTGGCGGTCGTAGTGGTCGATCCACCATGACGACATCCGACCGCTGGCTTGTGCTTCGAGCCATTGCTCATACAGGCCCCGGAGCCCCTGTCGACGGCTTCGGGGTGGTTCCACCACTGGGAGCACCTGTACTGATTCTGGGACCGGTCGACCGATTCGAGCATCGCAGCCAGGCCCTCCACCCAGTCCGCCAACTCCTCGGGTGTGAAAGTGGGAAGTCCTCTGCCTCGCCGCCGTAACCGTTAGGTTCAGGGGCCGATGTGGTGTCGTCTTTGGGCTCGGTCATGCGTGTTGCCCGGCCTGTGTCGCCTTGATACGTTCGACGGTGTTTCCGATGCGGGCGGTGATGGCCTTGTCACGGGACCAGGGCACGGTGCGGACGATGGTTCCGCCTCCGTTGGAGGTCTGAGCCCACGCCCTGTCGGTGGGCAGTTCGGCGAGCTGAGCAACGGACATGATGTCCCGGCGCTGGGTCTGCAGGGTGTCCCATCCCGTTCGCTTGAGCATGGCTATCCCCTGCCCACGGGTCTGGAAGTAGGCGCTGACGACGATGCCCATGGACCCGAAGAACGGATACCACTTGGGCAGTTGCTTAAGTTTGACGACGTTTCCGACCTCGTCCAGGTCAGCGACCAGCGGTACCTGCAACCGTCCGCCGGCTCGCCGGGGTGCAAGGAAAACGCGTGAGGCACCGCGGCGTGCAACAAGCACGGGCATGTCCGCGAGCAACTTTGTCGCTAAAGCGATACGGAAGTGTGCCGCGATCCCAGACTAGGATCAATACAGCGAGAGCAACGACGCGCTCCCACAAGCCCACAATGCGGGACAGGAGGGTCCGAACATCGACGTCGCGTCACTTAGCTCCTGAAAACCACGGAATCACGTGCATCTCAGTCTCGCTGGCGTTGGCCCTCAAAGACACAAGCGCCGTGCAGTAGGACACGGACGCCACCCTCCTCGGCCGGGTTGGTAAGGGCCTGAGGATTCAGCCTGCCTCACCGTGCAACCATCATTCTATGAGGCGTAATCTATCAAGGGGCAGACGCTCGGCCTCAGCGGCTGAAGCCTCATAATCTGAGTCTCGTACGAATCCGCGCCCGCTCCCATACTTCACAGTGTTGGCGTCGTCCCGCAGGTTGACCAACATAGGTGATGAAACGAGAGGTAGGATTTCGCCATGCCCGCTGGGAAAGTGAAAGAACAACGGAAAATTGGAACGAGACGGATCGAAATTCAGGACGCTGCCGTCACTCTTTTCGCTCGCCAAGGTTATAGCGGCACTGGTATGGAAGATATTGCCGCTGCCGTCGGACTTGTTCCTGCAAGCCTTTATAACCACTGGCCTTCGAAGCAAAAGATTCTTTCTGCCATCATCATCACCTACGAGATTGAAATGCTCGAAACCTTCGACGAGGCGGTCAAGGGCCGACGATCCGCGAGTGATGCGCTTTACGCGGCATCAACCGCACGGCTGGAATACCTGCTCCGACATGGTCGTCAGGCCGCCATCACAGACCGTGAAAAACTATCGCTTGATCCGGATAGCCTCGCCCGAGTAGAAGTGCTTCAGAATACTCACTTCACTCAGTTGCGGTCGCTCATCGTCGACGGCCAAAGGAGCGGGGAGTTCGACAGACGTACAGATGCCCTCATTGCGACAGTCGCCTTATTGGAGATGGGGACCCGGTTGGCAACGTCGTTTCTTCATCAGACCGAGTATCCGTCCTGGGCCGACCTTCCCGAGTTGGGAATGGTTCTTCAGATGGCTGATGGACGGGTGATTGTGAGTCTTGATGATGCCTCCGCCCAGTACGGTGACATGGCGCTCCGGATGCTCTCCTAATGCGCCACATCCATCCTCCGCCATATGGGGCCGGAGGGCCTGACTTACAGGCCATCCTACGCTGGTCCTGACAACGGTTTCGCGACGTCGCTCAGTCACCGCGCCGGCTCACAGTGTTCGTGTGTCGGCAGTGATCACGTGTCGGCGTGCACCAGACATCCCTTCCGACTCATCCAACCGGGCACTTGATGGGAGGTGGACATTGGCGCTTAGAATAGGCACCTGAGGTTATGCACACTCGCCTTCGCCGTCGGCAGATTAGGTGTCCGCTCACCCTCGAAGTAGGGGACGAGGACGACGCCACCCGATCCCGGGTCGGCCGCTCGGGCCAGCTCAGCGCCCCCCGTTACCTTTTTCGTAGCCCGTTCCTGATGCAGGATATGGGTGTGTTGGCCGGTCGGTTCCGGCATGGTTTTTGCCCCCAGTCGCCCATGATCCGGGGGGGTGTTGCCACCGGAACCGGCTTGGCGGCCGGGGAATCGCTAATAGAGGCACGACCAACGAAGCCATTCGTAACGTGGATGCGACTTCCTGCCGCCCTGACCAGCCAACGCGTCAGTCTCAGCACGAGAGCTACCGTAATCATGATCTTGGAGCAAGAGAGCATCGACGTTTTCCTTGGCCTGGACGTCGGCAAGACCGGCCACCACGCCGTGGCCCTGAACCGGGCCGGGAAGAAGCTCTACGACAAAGCCCTGCCGCAGGACGAAACCAAAATCCGGGACGTCCTCACCAAACTCGCCGGCCACGGCTAAGTCCTGGTCGTCGTGGATCAACCCGCGATCATCGGTGCACTGCCCGTCGCGGTCGCCCAGGCCGCCGGAGCAGCCGTGGGCTACCTGCCGGGCCTGGCGATGCGCCGAATCGCTGACCTTCACCCGGGCCAAGCAAAAACCGATGCCCGGGACGCAGCGATCATCGCCGAAGCCGCCCGGTCCATGCCCCATACTCTGCGGTCGGTGGAACTGGACGATGAAACCCTGGCCGAACTCGGAGTGCTCTGCGGCTTCGATGACGACCTCGCCGGACAAATCACCGCCACCTCCAACCGGATCCGCGGACTCCTGACCCAGATCCATCCCGCACTGGAACGGGCATTGGGCCCGCACCTGGACCACCCGGCGGTGGCGGACCTGCTCACCCTGTACCCAACTCCCGCGGCATTGAAGACCGCCGGCCGCGGACACGTCAAAGCACGGTTGAAGAAGCACGCGCCACGAGCTGCTGATCGTCTCACGGAGGCGGTGTTCGCGGCCCTGGACCAGCAGAGCGTCGTGGTCGTGGGCACCGGTGCGGCCGGGATCGTGCTCCCCAAACTCGCTGAGCAGCTCCTGGCGCTGCGCCGGCAACGCGACGAGATCGCGGACCAGGTCGAAGCCCTGGTGGAGGCCCACCCTCTTTACGAGGTCCTGACCTCGATGCCCGGCATCGGCGTCAGGACCTGCGCCCGGATCCTCACCGAAGTCACCGGCAAACACTTTGCCTCCGCTGCCCATCTGGCTTCCTACGCCGGAATCGCCCCGGTCACCCGCCGCTCGGGAACCTCCATCCGGGGTGAACATCCGAGCCGGAGAGGCAACAAGAAACTCAAACGAGCGCTGTTCCTCTCGGCCTTCGCCGCACGGCATCATCCGCCCTCAAGGGCGTATTACGACCGCAAACGTACCGAGGGTAAACGCCATACCCCCCCAAAAAAAACTAATATGTTTATGGCGACAACATAATTATTACACCCCTTGGAACACTCTCGGTACACCCCGTCAGGGTTCGGGATAAAGGAACTCCTCGTTAGCGGTTTCCCGGCCGCATAGGTCGGTGGCTGCAGCCAGGCAGGGCGATCATCTCTGTACGGGCGGCCTCGACCGTTCCCACAGCCTCGTATCCGAGCGATTGCGGGCAGACCGGGTCAACAACGGGTAGTTGCCGGTCCGGAACATTACCCTGGCCCGGTTCGGGCCACGTTTCCGACCTGGCCGTCGGCGATGCCTTGACGTCATCCCCCTTCGCCATGACCGACTATGCCCTTCAGGCGAACTGATGCTCGCCCCTGCCCCTGCAGCGGTCAGCATCCTGAACAGCTGACATGGGAGGACGCTGCGGCGGACTGGATGCCGTTCATCACCGCCTCGGCGGCCATATCGATTTGGCACGACTGAGTGCCGGCGACACCAGTGTATTCCCGGCCGCCCTCCAGCAGTGTGAAACTGTCTGTCATCCAGATCGCCAACATGATCAGCACCAAACCGGTCCGCGCTGTCACGGACCAATTCCAAGCGAGAGCAGCTCATCGACGCAAAAGCGGCGACCGTAATCGCCACCGAGGAAGAACACGTTGATGAACCTGCACCAATTCACCGGCAAGGCGGGCATGCAGGTGATATTCGACCCAGCCCCCAGGCCCTGCTGCCTCAGCTCATAGACGCCGCCGCGACGGGCCGACTCCACGGTTAATGATCGACACGTTGGGTGTGGCGCGGCCGGACGGAGGGGCTGTCCGCTAGACAGCTGACCAGCCGCCGTCTGAGGGCAGGATTGCCCCGCTGATATTCACGCCGTCGTCGCTGAGCAGGAAGGTGATGGACGCTGCAACTGCGTTCGCTTCGACCGGGGAGGGCATGGCCTGCATGGCGGTCTGGATTCGTTGGATGCCGAGTTCCGAGCCGATGGTTGTCTGGATGTTTGTGATGGTCGGGCCTGGGGCGACGGCGTTGACGCGGATGCCGCTGGGCCCGTACATGAAGGCGCTGCTTTTGGTGAGTCCGGCGACAGCGTGCTTGGACGCCGTGTAGGCGGCTCCGGCTGCGGAACCGCGCAGGGCCGCTTCGGAGACGACGTTGACGATGGATCCTGTGCCGCGCCCCAGCATGGTGGGCACGACAGCTCGCGTGAGTTTCATGGTGCCGGTGACATTGATGGCGAACACTCGGTCCCAGACTGCGTCGGAAACTTCATGGACGGGAGTCATGTCATCCATGATTCCCGCGACGTTGGCCAGACCATCGACGTGTTCACCAGCAGCATTGACGACGGACGCGATGTCCTCGTCCCTGGTGATGTCACCCTGGACCGTAATGACGTCCAAGCCAGCGTGGGCTTCGGTGAGTTCCTGTAGCCGCTGCTGGGAAATATCGACGGCTATGACCCGTCCGCCTTCGCGGGCTATCCGCGATGCAGTTGCCCGACCGATTCCAGAGCCTGCACCTGTGACGATGATCGTCTTGCCAGCGAAGCGGCCACCGGTAACGGTTTCCGTCCATGAAGGACTCTCAACGGGAATGTTGCTGCTCATGGGGTTGATCCGATCGTGTTGTGGGAAGTGATGCTGTCGGACAGGGAAGGCTGTCCGACACCTAGGTCGTGGTGAGAACTGAGAGCTGCACCTCTATGTGGCACCTGCTGGCCATGGCTGCCTGATGGGGTGCCCCTGCAACGTGTTCGAACCAGGAGCTTTGCGATGGCGGCCCGGGTTGTGTCCGACGGGCGTGCAGGGTCCGCTGCGAGATACGGGTTGGAGTTTTCGTAGGCGGTGTAGCCAGATCAGGACGGACTCGTTCGTAGTCCCTACAGGTCTGCGCCCGTACGACCGATCAGGTCTGATCCTCCTTGCTCCGGTCTTCGTCGTTTACACAGGCACGACGACTCTAAAAGTCGAATCATAGTTCGACTTTCGCAGGGACTTTACCACAAGAGCGAATCACAGTGCGACATTCAGGTAGTCTGTAGGAAGATCATGAAAACGAGGATCGGCGGAAGGAAGAACTGTGAGTCTCACCGAGACTGTGAAGCCCCCGCGCAGAAGCTACGCGAAGAGTGCAGCGATCCGCCAGAAGGTTCTCGACGCGTGCATCGAGGAGTTCGGCTTGTCGGGATTCCATGGTGCAACGATGAAGGACATTGCCGCCCGCGCCGGTATGAGCCACACGGGGCTCCTGCATCACTTCCCAACCAAAGAATCGCTGTTGCTGGCGGTGCTCGATTATCGCGACGAACGAAGCACAGCTGTATGGCAGGCCGAGCTCGACAAGCTCGGGTTGACTCCCGAGAACACCGTGCGCTCGATGCTGGCGACCGTCGTGGCCAACGAACTCGAACCAGGACTCGCAGCCCTGCACGCGTCCTTATCAGCCGAGGCCACTAACCCTGAGCACCCCGCCCATACGTACTTCCAGGACAGGTACCGCACCTTCCGCACGTACTATCAGGAGCGCTTCGAAGAGATGCTCGATCTGGGACAACTATCGACGCCGATGAATCCGCGGACTCTTTCGTTCATCTTCGTAGCCCTGCTCGACGGGCTCGAGGTGCAGTGGTTGTACGAACAAGACCACTTCCGGATGGAGTCCATCATCGACGAGTTCCTCGACACCATCACGGAGTCAGCAAGGGCCTAGGGGCCGCGCCTCGTGGTGTCGGGTGGGCTTCAACTTACGCCCGGCACGGACAGCGATAACTTTCTCTGCGTCCCCTCCTTCGCGGACGTCTAACGCACGTAGCAAGCACCTCTTGGCGAATTACGTAACGACTGCGGGGCCCCTACATTTGAAATACGTACTCGTGTCGATCAACCTCGGCGGGCAATTTGATCGCACTGAGTTCCACTAGTCCATGACCGGGAAGCCGAACCACGATTCCGGTGCTCGCAATAGCTAGTGGTCAGTCAAACCGGATCACGATTTGGTGTTGCAGCGGCCTTCAGGAGCGCGACGACGCTGCCCGCTCGATTGAGTCCCGACGGTCGACGGAGCGTCAGGAAGTGGTGCTCGGCGAGGTGAGTTGGTGGACTACCGCTTTGGCGACGGAGACGCGGCCGGCCTCGTTCGGGTGCATTAAAGCACCGGAGGGCGCGTAACCACTTACCCGCGGTGCATCCTAATAAACGTCTTTTCCGCGGCTAAATTTAGAAGCGACCACGCGGCGAAACTCCTGCGTTCAAGCGGTTCGACACCGGTCCGGTAGGTCGGTGCCCAGTGTTTCTGGCTCCGTACGGAGCCACAACCCAAGAAGCCGTAACGCGTTTCGATTTCCTGTGCTAACGTTTTCGCCTAATAGAGAGTCGAATCACGATTCGAGTTCTATAGAACACGGCGCTGACGCCGAGCCTGTACGGGATCGTGCCTATGACAGGCGCTGACCATCCCCTGCGTGTGACCGAACAAGGGAGTTCCGTTGTGTCTAATTCTGATCATCAAAGCACGCCCGTAGCGGCTGCTGCTACCGTTCCATCCATATCCTTGGATGTTGCCCAGGCCCGGGGCGCCGAAGAGCTGCGCGACGCGTTGGCGCCTGATGGTGTGGTCGCTGCGACCATGCCGGCCAAGGAGATGGTGGCCCTCTTCGCGGCGCAGTTGGCGCTCTTCATGGCCTTGGTGACCCCCGCCGCTTTCTCACTTCCCATCAAGATCGGCGCACTGGACCCGGCCAACAAGGGCGCGCTCCTGGCGCTGACCATCGGCGTCGCTGCCACGTTTGTGCTGGTCACCAATCCAGTGGCTGGCGTACTCAGCGATCGCACACGGTCGCGTTTCGGACGACGCCGAAGCTTCTTTGTCGGTGGACTGCTCGTGGGCGCTGCTGGTACCGCTGCCGTGGGGTTCGCCTCGTCGTCGTCGATGATCATCGTGGGATGGACCATCGCACTGGTCGGCTACTCGGTGAGCAACCAGGCACAGCTCATCTTCCTCGGCGACCGACTGCCTGAAGCCCAGCGCGGTAAGGTCATGGGCATCTACGGCGCGCTGGCCCAACTGGGCCCGATCGCCGGAATCATCTTGGCCGGATCCTTCACCTCGCAGTTGACCCTGATGTTCCTCATCCCCGCCGCGATCGCACTACTTGGCTGCCTGTGGTTCGCCACTACAATGAACGACCCTAAGTTTGAGGGTGAGGTTCCCACCTTCCGCTTGACGACCCTCACCCGGGGCTTCTACTTCAACCCGCGCAAACATCCGAACTTCGGCTGGACAGTCCTGAGCAAGTTCTTCGTGTACGCGTTCCTCGCAGTCACGAGCCTCTACGGGATCTTCGTGCTCACGACCAAGCTGGGAGTAGAGCCCGCCGCGGCCGGGTCGCTGATCGCAGTTGTCAGCATCGGCGCCGTCGTGGTGGGTATCGTCGGAGCCCTCGCGGGCGGTTTCCTCTCCGACAGGCTGCACTCGCGCAAGCCCTTCCTGGTTATCAGTGCGATCCTGCTCGCAGCCAGCGCTGTCACCATCGCAACCGCCACGTCGGTCCCACAGTTCATCGTCGGCACCTTGCTGACCACCTTCGGGATCGGGGTGTACGGCGCCGTCGATCAGGCCCTGGCGCTGGATACCCTGCCGAGCGAGGAGAACGAGAACGGGCGATACCTTGCCATCTTCGGCCTGGCCAACTCGGTTCCGCAAGCTATTGGGCCGTTCGCGGCCGGGCTGGTGCTAGCCCTCTCCGGGAACAACTACTCGTGGGTCTACTATCTCGGCGCTGCCCTCGCCGTACTCGCAGCCCTCACCATTCTTCCCGTCAACCTCAAACGGCAGGCCACGGTGGCCACGGAGCGCATCCCCACAACGGCGTGACCCCGGCCCTACCAACAGGCCACTGTGAGCGACGCGCACCTTGAGTGATCTTCGTCTGATGACGCCACCTACCTCACCGCCAATCCATCTTCGTCGCGGGCAGCTCCGGGGTCTCCCGATGAATCAGAGCACTCACCGGGCCCAGAGGGATAGGCAAGACCGCCCTGCTGCACCGTGCCGAGAAGGCAGTCCTTGAACATGGGTGGCACCAGACACCGCCCACCCCGGGTCTGCTTGAGCGTCTCAAACACGGTGCTGAAATGCGCCTTCGCGAACTGGGCAAAGGGGCGTCCAAATGGCATATCACCACCGTGCAGTCAGCTTCTTTCGCCATCACTCAGGAATGACCCCGCCTCCCAGGTCAACCTGCGGGAACGAATGACTGAACTGAGAACAGCACCGGCTTGGTGATCACAGTCGATGAGATCCATTCGGTGGATCGCTCCGAACTCGTCCAGTTGTCGGCTACGGGTTAACACCTGCTTCCCATCGCTTTCATTGGGGCCGGGATACCCCAAGCGATTTCTAACCTGCTGAACGATAAAATTGCCACCTTCCTCCGCCGGGCGGACCCCATCGTGCTCGACACTGTTCTCTTTGACGCAGCGAGGGATTCTCTGCGTCAAACCTTCGCGGATAGCAACGTAGCCATCAGTGATGAATCAACTGACAAGTGCGGCCCGCGCCACCGGAGGCTATCCGTTCCTCGTCCAGCTCGTCGGGTATTACGTTTGGCGACTTTCGAAGGTAGGCAATGTCACCGATCAAACACTGAGCAGGGGCATTGAGGCTGCACGCAAACGGCTTGGATTCATGGTCTTGGACCCCGCGCTGGCCGACCTCTCAGACGTTGACCGAACTTTAGAACGGCTGGCTGCGGCAAGGTGGAGTTCACACTCCCCTATCTAACCGAGCACCTCCGCAACCACGTCGTTCAGCTCCACAACCCGGGGCAAGAGTCATGAACACGCCCAGAGATCCCACCGGAAGAAATCGCGTGACTATTCGCTCCGCTGAGCCCGCTGACGATCTTGAATACGGGCGCTCTATACCCAGCAACGAGGACATGGGGGCAGTCGATAACCAGGGACATATCTTTGGATGGTCCAGGGGCAATCATACCTCCGACGCGTGGCGGAGCGTCCCTGAATATGACATGGCCGAGAAATAGCGTTGCTCGTACATCAGGTGGGTGCTTACAGGTGAACATGAGGAAGCGCTACCGAAGTTCTACTGCCGGATGGGTTACCGCTGCACGGAATCCGGGCACGTCCACAGGGGACCGGGGGACCCCCCGAACGACGTTCCGCTACCGGGTCCTGACGTGAGGGCTGGGCGGTCTACCCAAACTTCACGAACTGACGCGATAATCCGCGAATACAAGCTGAGGCTTGGGTAGATGCGAAGACGACACAAGCGGGTGGGGCACGCATTCGCAAGGTCATTGGGAACGCACATCAATATCCCTGGCAGCGTTTCAGCCCTGATCTCGACCGATAGCTTCAGACCGGCCAGACTAGACGGTCCTCAGGTCCACTCCCTTGGTTTCCGGCAACAGCTTCATTGCAACGAACGTCAGGATGCAGAGGACGACAACCAACGCCCCGGACAGCCAGGTGAGATCCATCGACACGAACAGCTGATACACGTACGGTGCGGTGCCGCCAAAACCAGCCACAGAAACCGAGTAGGCGAGGCCGATGCTTTGAGTGCGGTGGGATGTCGGGAAGACCTCCGACATGATTGAGGAGAGCAACGAACCCGAGGCCGCCACGATAACCAAAGCGACTGTCGAAGCGACCAACAGTGTCCAGGGCTCATCAGTAATCATCGCCATCAGCGGGATCTGGAGTACACCCATTGCGATCGCGAAAAAGTAGATTACCGGCTTCCTTCCGACACGGTCGGAAAGCATGCCCCAGAGCGGAAGTGCGCCGAGAGCAACAATCTGCGCAATAACAGTCACCCAATACGCACCCTGGATGGACATTCCCTGCTGCGTGATGGCGTAAGTGGACACGTAGGAGGACCAGGTGTAATGCGCTGCTGTGACACCTGACACCATTCCGATGATGAGGAGGATCGAGACCCAGCGTGGACGCGGTTTCCGAGCTCCGGCACCCCCGCCTGCGGCACCTTCCTTCGCTGGCGTAGATACCGGAACCGGTGACCCCACGGTCTCGTTGCTTTTCTCGTCGAAAACTTCGGATTCGTGCATTCCGCGCCGGAGGTAGAGAGCGAATACCGCACCGAATGCGCCCAGGAAGAACGGAATCCTCCAACCCCACTCGGCCACTTGCGTTTCCGCGAGAACAAGCGAGATGATGCCACCCAGCACATATGCGATGACTGAACCACCGAAAATGGCAACGAAGACGAGGCTTCCCCATTGCCCACGCTTCTCACGGGGAGCAATCTCGGGAATATAACTGTTCGCTGTGGCCGACTCGCCACCGTGGGCGAAGCCCTGAATCATCCGGACCAAGAGCAGGCCGATGGACGCGCCCAGACCGATGGTGTCATACGACGGCATGAGCCCAATCGCCACGGAGGCCAGGGCCATCATGATCATCGTTGTGATCATGACCTTCTTTCGTCCAGTACGGTCCGAAATAGCTCCGAACACAACGCCGCCGAGCGGACGCATGAGGAAGCCGACCGCGAAGACTGCCAACGTCGAGAGGAGAGCCGAGGCAGGGTCTGATTGGTTGAACATCGCGGCCGCGATGAAAGGTGCGAATACCGCGTAGGAGCTCCATTCGTACCACTCCAACAACTGGCCAATCGTACTGGCACGAAGGGATCTTCGGCTCTGTTTACGAGCTGCTTGATCCGTTTCAACAGCGGAGTTTTTTGCATCTAATTTGGTCATTGCAGTCCCTTTAATCCTTCTCATCTCGAGATTGTGTCGCGTTCAATTTCAATACCCTCGCATCGCCTTAATCTGGTTTTTATGGGGAAACGCTGATCCTAAGCACGACATTTGCCAATCTCATCTGCTTCAACGTATGAAGTTCTCCCTGACCTCCGTGCCCACGGACGACAGGACGATTAGCCACATCTTCACGAAGAGGAAATGCCATACTCCGGAGCTGATCGTGCGCAATCTACTGAAGGCCGACCGGCTACTCCGCAAGGCTGCACGGGCAGGACGCCTCCGGATACAGGCGGGCATCGACCGACCGAGTTTTAGACCTCCGAGCCTCGTCCGTCGTCAACGAGATGACAGTTTCACTGGCCGGGGAAGCCCGTGTCAAATGTCACATTGAGGGGTTGACGCGGGGCCGTGAATACGATTTCATAGGCGTGAATACGATTTCCCATTGACGGCGGGCCCCGATGACGCCGAGGAACGAGGCAAGAGTTGACGAACGATACGGAAACCATTGCGTCCGTGATGAGCCGTGGCGGCCGCCCCGCCAACAGCCGTAGCGAGATCAAGATCATCGATACCACTTTGCGTGACGGGCATCAGAGCATTTGGGCCACAAGGATGCGGACCGAGCACATCGAGCAGCTGGCCGCCGACTTCGATGCGGCTGGCTATGAGCACGTCGATCTCGTCGCGCCGATCCAGTTCGACGTCGCGGTCCGCTATCTCAGGGAAGACCCGTGGGAACGTGTGCGGAAAGCTCATGAGCTCGCCCCGAACACCAAGTTCCGGGCGCTCATCCGCTCACGCAACATCGCGGCCTTCGATTTTCTCCCCGATGACGTGATCATGGCCTGGGTCGAACGCCTGTACGCGAACGGTTTCCGGGTCATCGGTTCTTTCGACGGGCTCAATGACATCGACAACATCGCCCCGGGATTGCGCCGGGCAAAGGAACTGGGAGCTGAAACATTCGGTGCGGTTTCGTTCTGCGAGAGTCCCGTTCACACCGATGATCTCTTCGTATCGAAGGCGCAGGAGCTCATCGAGAAAGCGGACGTGGATCGCATCATGCTCAAGGATGCCGGCGGTCTGCTCACTCCCGAGCGCATCCGCTCGCTTGTCCCTGCGCTCAAGGCAGTCATGGGCGGACGTCCACTCGAAGTCCACACGCACTCGCTCACCGGTTTGGCACCACTGGTGTGCCTCGAGGCGGCAGAGGCCGGCGCCGACTCGCTGCACCTTTCAGTCGCCCCTCTCGCGGCGGGAAACGGTCAGCCCTCCGTACAGAACGTCGTTCGCGATCTGCGCGCCTTGGGTTACACGGTGAATCTCGATGACGAGAAGATCGGCGAGATCAGCGACAAGATCCGCACGATCGCTGAAGCCGAGGGGAAGCCGCTAGGCGAGCCGATCGAGTACAACGGGATGCACTTCATGCATCAAACCCCAGGTGGGATGCTGTCGAACTTCCGTTCTCAGCTCGCAACCGCGGGCCTTGGGGATCGATATGAAGAGCTGCTGGTCGAGATTGCGCGGGTGCGCTCCGAACTTGCCTACCCGATCATGATTACGCCGTTCGCCCAGTTTGTGGGCACCCAGGCGGCAATGAACGTCTCGATCGGTGAACGATACAAGATCGTGCCGAATGAGATCAAAAAATACGTCCTCGGGTACTACGGTGAACTGCTTGCCGAAATCGATCCCGAGTTGCGTCAGAAGATCATCGACAACGGTGCTTCCGACATCCCGCTGGAGCCCTCAGAACCTGAGCCCATGCTCGATGACCTTGCCGCTCAATACCCCGACGAATCCATTGAATTCCATCTGTTGCGCGCGATGTTCGCGGGGGATCAGGTTGACGAAATGAAGAAGACGGTGGCCGAAGGCGGCAATCTGGACGAAATCCCGATGCCTCTGCTGGGAATCGTGAAGTCGCTTTATGAAAACGGCCGGCCCGGAGTCAATTCCTTGACTGCTGGAGACTTGCACATCAACATCCTCAAAGGAGAGAACTAACCATGGCGCTGAACCAGCCTAACGTCCGCGAACTCAAGTCCCTCGTCGAATGGGTGAACGTCAACCCCGACGTGCGAGAGCTCTCCATCAAGTACGGCGACGTCGAGCTCTTTGTATCGCGAAACGAGCGCACCCTCGTTGCCCCCGCGGCACCTGCCCCCGTCGCCGCACCGCAGCAGCAGCCCGCCCCTGTACCCGCCGCTGCGCCTTCGTCCGCGGCAGCTCCTGCCCCTGCCCCTGCCCCTGCCCCTGCCCCTGCCCCTGCACCAGCCAATGACGCTCCGCCCAAGCCGACGGCAGCTCCCGCCGCGGGGGACGAAGTGGTCATTACTGCACCGATGGTCGGAACGTTCTACGCGTCCCCCAAGCCGGGGGCCCCCGCTTTCGTCAAGGTGGGGCAGCGTGTCTCGCCGGACTCCGTCCTGGGCATCCTTGAGGTCATGAAGCTGATGAACAACGTGGAAGCCACGGTTGACGGCGTCGTTACCGAGATTTTGGTGGAGAACAACCAAGCGGTCGAGTTCGGCCAGCCGATGATGGTGATCAAGCGTGACGTCTAAGCAACTCAACAGCATTCTCATCGCCAACCGTGGCGAGATCGCCCTCCGCATCATCCGTGCGTGCAAGGAATTGGGGGTCACCAGCGTCCTGGCCTATTCCGAGGCCGACAGGGGCTCCCTTCCCGTGAAGCTTGCGGACCGGGCGGTCTGTATCGGGCCGGCCAGTGCGGCGAAGAGCTATCAAGACCCGCGTGCCATCATCAGCGCCGCACTCGCTTTCAAAGTCGACGCGATTCATCCCGGTTACGGCTTCCTTGCCGAGAACCCCGATTTCGCGGAAATGTGCGAGACCGAGGGCGTCGGATTCGTCGGCCCCACTTCGAGCATCATCCGAAGCATGGGCGACAAGATCCAGGCCAAGAAGATCGCACGCCGTGCCGGCATTCCGACAGTTCCAGGCTCGGACGGTGCCATCGCTGAGCATGCCGAGGCGGTTGCTGTGGCAAACGACGTCGGTTATCCCCTGCTCATCAAGGCCTCCGCGGGTGGCGGCGGCCGCGGCATGCGGGTTGTCGAATCGGCGGAGACGCTTGAGCGTGATCTGAGCGAGATTATGGCCGAGGCGGAGACCGCCTTCGGCGACCGTTCGGTGTACCTCGAGCGCTACCTCACCGACATCCGCCACATCGAGATCCAAGTCGTGTCCGACGGCCAATCGACTGTGCATCTGGGTGAACGTGACTGCACCGCTCAGCGGCGCAACCAAAAACTCGTCGAGGAGGCCCCCTCGCCGGTACTTGATGACGAGCTGCGGAAAAGTCTTGCTAATGCGGCAGTCGCGTTGTGCCAGGAAGTTGGCTATCGCAACGCTGGAACAGTGGAGTTCGTGTTCGACAACATCGAGCGGAAGTACTACTTCATCGAGATGAACACTCGAATCCAGGTCGAACATCCGGTGTCCGAGATGGTCACTGGCATCGACCTCATCAAGCTCCAGCTTGAAATAGCGGCGGGCAACCCTTTGCCCCTGACCCAGGATGACATTCACATCCGCGGTCACGCGATCGAGTGCCGTATAAACGCTGAGGATCCCGCCCAGGGATTCATGCCGAGGCCCGGCCGCATCGAGTCCTTCCGTGCGCCCGGCGGCTTCGGCGTCCGTCTTGACACCCACATCGAGGCCGGATACGTGATTCCCCCGTTTTACGACTCGATGATCGGCAAGCTGATCGTCTGGGGCAATGACCGAGACGAAGCTATTTCTCGTGCGCTACGGGCTCTCAAGGAGATGAAAGTTGAAGGCGTCACGACGACTGCCGGCTTCCAGGCCGGGATCCTCAACAGTGAGGTGTTCCGCAGCGGTCACTTCAACACCGCGTTCGTCGCAAAGTTCCTTGAGAGTCAGGCAGCTACATCTGACATGTAGGGGCCTTTGTTTAGAGGGCAGGCCGAGGTGCCGTCCGGATTACCTCCTGACGGCACCTCTTGGTGATCCACATTGGTGCCGGCTGGGCAAGGGTATCGATGGACACGTGAAGGTCATGATTCCTCACCCCACCGGACGTGAGAAGCTGAAACGGCGCCGCAGATCGCGACGGATGGGAGGGAGAAAGATGTTGATGCTTACGGGCAGGGAGATAGCGCAGTTGGCGGGAGTATCACAAGCCACAGTGTCGCGCGTCGTGCAGGGCTCGACCCGCGTCAGCGAAGAGAACCGCCGCCGGGTCGAAGAAGCCATGGCTAAGTACGGATACGTGCCCAACGCGCAGGCGCGTGCGATGCGCACCCAGCGCTCGGGGACGATCGGTGTCATCGTAGGCGAATTCACCAACCCCTGGTATCCCGTCATGATGTATGCGTTAGCTCGGGAGATCAACCGCGCTGACCTCCGTATCAACTTCTGGGTATCCGACGGCGGGAACAGTGAACAGGCAGCGATCGAGGCGATCCGTTCAAAGCTCATCGACGGACTGATCTTCACGACCGCAACGCGTGAGTCGCAGGCGTTACGCATCGCACTTGACTTGAGCCTTCCCGTTGTGCTCGTCAACCGAAGTCTTGAGGAGATCACAAGCGACCAGGTGGTTGGCGACAATATTGGCGGTGGGGCGTCAATCGCAACCCACTTTCTCACTCACGGTCGCACCAGCGTCGCCGTTGTCGGTGGTGGTCCGTGGGTCAGCACGGGACGAGAAAGGCGCAAGGGATTCTTGGACGTTTTTGCCGATGCCGGAATCCACATCCCGCCTGCCCGCGCCCCCGAAACGAATTTCACCCATCAGGCAGGCCTTGACGCTGGAAGGCTGTTGTTGGCTGATGACCCGCCGCATGCCATCTTCTGCGCCACTGACATCATCGCGTTTGGTGTGATCGACGCAGCAAAAGAGCGTGGTCTGCGTGTGCCCGAGGATCTATGGGTCGCGGGCTACGACGATATCCCGATGTCGGCGTGGAAAGTTCTTGACCTGACGACGGTACGCCAGCCCATAGACGAAATGGCCAGATTGTCGCTCCAGATTCTCCTCACCCGAATTAACAACGCCAAGGCCGAGGTTGAACAAAAACGTTTTCCGACGGAACTCGTTTTACGTGGGTCCACGGGTAACACGCCCATGTGAACGCTACCGCTTGGCCCAGGAAAACCTCAATGAAACAGGTAAGTAAGGACACTAGTGCCACGCGGTGAGTCTGCAATGGCGTTGCCCGCGTCGAGTCGAGGGAGGGTACAGGTGGGAAGAATTCCGGGTAGCCCTGTCGACGAACAGACGCGGTGTATTCATTACCGCACACTGCTGGACGTCGTCACGATATAGTGCCGGTGCTGCCGCCAGTACTTCCCCTGTCATCTCTGTCACCAGAAGAACACGGATCATTGCCGGTGCAGTGGCCGGCCGATGAGCTCGACGCAGCGGCCGCCCTCCGCGGGGCCTGCAAGATCGAATATCTCTTGGTGCTGAATGCCAGTGTGGAGAGGCAAAAAAGGGTATCCGGAGCTGACAGGCCAAGCAGCAGATCAGGCCTTAAAGCTGGTCAGTTTGAACGAAACAAGTTTGCGCGTCTGCAGGTATAGATCTGCCAGTGAGTCGTATCGTGGCTAGGCTCAGAAGTCCCCAAGACAATAACCTCTGCGCTAGCACCCGGAAACGGTATCGCACTGCAAACTCAAATTTATACTGTACTTACAGCAGATGATGACTTGGTGTGGGCAGCAGTTCCGGTTGGTCCGTTTCAACGGCTTTGACCCAGGACTCCACTTCGGCCTCGAACCTCTCGGGTTCCGCGTTCCATTCGCATTGATGAGGGACCGGAGGGAACTCCTTGAGCGTGACCTCGTTCCGGTTGACCTTTGCAAAGGCCTCTGTCAGCGAGAAGGGAACTTCCGTGTCCCCGCGCGAATGAAAGACCAGTGCGGGAACATGGAGACGGTTGGCGCTTCGTGTCCAGTCCAGGCTCTTGAAGTCCACGGGAACAGTGAGTCCCGCCAAGCGTCTCAACAGTGTGTTGGAGAGTATGTGCGGTGCCAGGGCTGCAAGAGGGCCTGGCAAACCGGCTGCTCGAGCATTTTCGACGATCACAGCCTCTGTATTTGGTCCTGGTGACACCAAGACCAGTCCCGCAATAAGGTGCCGGTACTTGGACGTTTCGCTGAGGAGAAGGGAAATTGTTGCTCCCATCGACCACCCGATGAGATAGATTCTTTCCGCTCCGTGATCAACCGCGTATGCGATGGATTCTTCGACATCGGCGGTTTCCCGGCCACCGTAGTGGCACACTTCCCCATGGTCGTGATTCTCTGCATCTCCGTAATAGGAAGACACCAGAGACGTCATCCCAAGCTTCGCTGACGAGGGAATGCTGCGAAGCATCGAGTAGCGGGATGAGCGCAGGCCGTGAACGTGGATTGCCCAGACGTCCTTTCGGGATGATTCCGCTGGATGAAAGACCCAGGCTGGGAGCTCCCGCTCCGCTCGGCCAAGCTTGACCTCCTCAAACGGGAGGCCCAGCTGCTCGGGTGAGGCACTGACTTGACCGGTCCAGGCACCGCGCAGCTCTCCCGCAGAGCGCGAGCCGGTCCAGCGGGTTATCCCACGGGTTACCCGACCGTCGCTTAGCCGGATTATGCTCCCAACAGTTATGTGGGCATCAGGAAGTACTATTCCGTACACTCCTGGAGCGGTGGTTTTCGCATCCGCTGTCAGTGTCACTTCTTTGTGATCAGCAGAGACAGTGATCTCACGCTGTTTCGGATCCTTCCACGACGTCATCTTCTGCCCTAGGGCCGCCGCTCCGATTGTTGGCAGCGATAAGGCAACGGCAGTCCAGCCAAAAAGCCATTTCTTGGACGTCATCCGGGTCTTCCTAACGTGTTGGGGAGGTTGGGAGGGGAAATTCAGTAAGGAGTTCGTCGGCCTTCTGAGTGAGTGCCAGCTCCGCACTGTTAAGGATGAAACCTCCGAGAGTCATGAAGTCTCGTACAAGGATCAGACCCTGGTAGCAGGAATTCTTAGGATCTAAGAGTATTGCGGCCGGCTCAGGTGTGTTTGTTTGGGTCCGGCTCAGGATTTTGCGGATCCTGAACGCGTAGTAAACAAATTGGTGATACCGGATGAGGGAAATAAGGGAACCGCGAAGGAAACGCACGCAGAGAGCGATGACACCAGCAAAAAAGAGGGCAATGTAGACCTTGTAGAGGAATGCGGGTATGCCCGGGTCCACGAGCCGCGTGTGCTGGAGCCATAGCAGCCCGATATCGATCACATTTCCTAGAATCACTAGGGCGAACCCCGTCAGGAAGGTCTTGGACCGCGGTGGAGTCTTCCAAACCGCACCCAGAGAAAGAAGAGAAATAGAGGCTACACTCCCCAGATAGATGCTGAGGTAAATAGCGGTCCACGGCTGCTCGATGAGGGTGGCGATGAATCCCTCAACGGACTCAAATTCCTCTTGCTTACCCTGGATGAAACCAAAGGATAGTGAACTGGAAGCTAAAGCGAACAGCAGCCCGGGATAGTAGTACCGAGGCAGCGGCCGGGATGTATAAATCAGGATTGCCTGATACATGAAGTGGAAAGACAGTGTGGTCGAGGTCGATCCGAGGATGTTCCAATATCCTTCTGATCCCAGCACAGCGTCCAGCGCCGGAACGGGGATCAGAAATCCCAGGCAGATGACGGCAAGCAAGCCAAATGCGCCGGCTAACCACCCGGGCCGGGAGGCCGTGCTATGCAGGGCATAGGGTGCCCGTACCACCAGAATAATTGCGGTCAGGCAGAGCAGCAGGGTGGAAGGTTCCCGCATCAGCCGAAGGCCTGGCTACTGCGTGGTTTTCTGCTGATAAGGGCGGCGATCCGGTAGGCAAGGAACTCGGCTTCCCGTTCTGCGTCATTCCATAACAGCTGCTGCGCGGGATCTGCGTCTGGGGCTGCTGCGGGCCGCTCACAGTAGCTGTGGCCGCTTAGCAGATGACCCAGCTCATGGAACAGACTGTGCATTTGATAGGAGCGCGGATCTATGCCTCTAAAGACGATGAAAACGAAGTCCAGGGTGATGGCGAAACTACCCGTTGTTGTCTTGAACCTCTCATCCACGGTCGATTCAAGCACAATCGGTTTTCCGATGAGCTCAGCAACTGCTTCGACGACCTCATTTGCCGTCATCCCCGGAGCCAGCTGGATTCTGTTGAGGGATTCCTCAGCTCTGCTTCGGGACGGGGGTGAGATTCTAATGGGCTGTTTGTCGTACTTGATCGGCACGAGGTCAGTCCTTTTCTGCTGTACCCAGTCTCTTTTGGACCAGCTCTGCTAAGGCCTGAAGGGCACCCGCGTCCAGCGTTCCTCGGCCTCCAAATCTTGTTACACCGGCAATTGTGAGAGCATTTTCGGCCCGCATTCGGTTTTCTACCTCACGAATGGTGTGCTCATCGTCTGTGAGTAGATAACTTACTGTTCCGGTGAGTACTTCTGAAAGGTTCTGCAGAAAATATTCGCTAGCTGGTCCGCCCTGCTCCACGAGGGCATTCCAGGATTTGAGAGTCACTGTTATCTGGCGGGCCGCCAGCAGAGGGCTGTACTTTTCGTATGCCGTCTGCACGTTTCCGCCGTCTTTGATGTCTATTACCGTGCGCAGGCGCAGCGCCACCGAGGCGGAACGGTTGGTCTGGACCTCAGACACAGCCCCGGCTGTCAAAAGTTTTTCCACCGGTGATTGTTGCGGACCAAACCGATTCTGCAAAACATTTGCGGGAGCGACCGCACTTTGGAGTTCGCGTAACAACTCCACCAGCATGCTGGTGTGTTCCGCAGGGTTGCCACCGGAATATTTTTTAAACAGAGAAAAGTCAGCGTCGATGATCTGAGCGGCTAGGGCTGTTCCATCGGGGGTGAGTGACCAGAGGACTTTTCTTTTGTCGGCGCCTGACCCACGAACGACCAATCCCTTAGCTGCAAGGGAATCAACGGATCGAAACGGGTCGCGGTTCAGCAGCAGCATCTCACCGAGTTCCACCATCGAACAAGAGCCTGCTTCATTTAGCACCAGAAGAATTTCTACCTGGGCACTTGTGAGATCCCTGATGTTTTCCTGTTCCAGAACGGAGCGTTCCCACTCGCGGGAGAGGGAAAGCAGCAGGTAACGAAGCTCAGACGGAGCCAGCTGTTGTTCGGACATAGCTCCCTAGCGTCGGTATAAGTCCCAAGAATCCTTAGCCCAGTCTAACGCGGACATCGCTGACAGCCTTCCTCCAAGACATATCTTGCAGAGTACATGCCTGAAAAATGTGCACATGTACTGCTATAGCATTCGGCACCGAACACTTATGGTGCATGTGCAGTAGATCGTGTTAGATTGGGTGCACCATCCGGGTTGATGCTTCGGGCTCGCTGGTGACAGGCCCCGGCGAGGGGCGCAGCGTCGGAATGACCACGAGAGAGCAGGGTTCAATGGAGGCGTTCTCAAACACTCAACGGCGACTGAATCGTCGATCGAGGACCCTCTTACTCACCGGCGGCCGGTCATGAGCCAACCCAAAACCATGAGCCTGGTAACGCTCATCGCGGTACCTGGAATCTTCTTCGGATCAGTCCTGTCCATACCGTTGTTGCTTGCCCCGGCCGGTGCCTCGGCTACTGACTGTGGTTCTTCGGCTCCTGGCTCTTCGATAGTTGTTCCCTTGTCCGAGGGCACGAAGGTGGAGGGATTCGATGATGAGCAGCTAGGAAATGCTGCCGCAATTATCGGAGCCGGCAAGGCGCTCAGCCTGTCGTCCACAGGGCAGGCAATCAGCGTCATGGTTGCCCTGGGAGAGTCCGGCCTACGCGTCCTGGACTACGGAGACGGGGCCGGCCCTGATTCCCGCGGCTTGTTCCAGCAGCGTGATAACGGGGCCTGGGGCTCATACGAGGACCGTATGGACCCCACGATTAGCGCTACAAACTTTATTAAGGCGCTGCAGGCTGTTCCCGGCTGGGAACAGCTGGAACCGACCATCGCCGGAAACAGAGTCCAGCGCAACGCTGACCCCTATCACTATGCGAAGTATTGGGCGGACGCCCTAAGGATCGTCCAGGCCCTTTCGGATACGCCGTTCGAACCCTCCGAATGCGCGGTTATTCCGGGCAGCTCCGGGGCGGGGGATGACTATCCGTGGCCAGGTCATCCAACCTGGCTGCAGGTCGGCGCCAATGCTGCCAGCACGTCCCCGCTGGGCATGTACTACCGGGAGTGCGTGGACTTCGCCCTGTGGCGGGTCAACCAGCAAATGGGCTCCACCAGCGAACCTTTTAAATTCCTCAACGGCACCTTCCGTCCCGACGGCGTGAATCTGGGTTCGGCGCTGACATGGAAAGACGGTTGGGACGCCAAAGGCTGGCCCACCGGCTCCGTTCCCCGCGTCGGAGCTGTCGTCTGGTATGCCCCCGGCGATGCGGGAGCGGACCCCAACTTCGGACATGTTGCCGTGGTCAAAGAGGTCAAGGACGACGGGACCTACGTCGAAGAGGGATACAACGGCAACCCGCCCCCGGATGACCACAACTACTACACCCGAACAGTCAACAACGGCGCCCCCTCAGCTTTCCTGTACCTGCCGTCGCAAGAGGAGAAGAAATGAAAAAATCTGCGGCTCTGCTCGCTGTGGCCCTGCTGTGTGTTTCGTGCGGATCAGACGCCGGAACAGATCAGGCATCAGAGGATGAAACTGCCACTGCCTCGCCTACAGCGTCCGCGCCGGTCTCTTTAAGTGCTGACGGCGGTCCCCAGGCACCGGGTTCGACGGCATCCCCGTCCACGGGCATCCCCTGGGATCAGACCAGCAAGGACGAAGCCGTGAAGGTGGCTCAGGACGCAATGGCTGATTTCGCCCGCCCCAATGCGGACGAGAAGGAATGGGCCAACGATCTGGCCCGCTGGCTCACCCCGCAGGCCACCGCTGATTACTCGTCCGTGGACCCGGCAAATATCCCGGCCAGCAGCGTCACCGGCCCGGCCACGCTCACGGTCGATGAAGCCAACGGTTACGGGGCCACCGCCTCGGTTCCCACGAACGCCGGGAACTACACGCTGCAGCTGCTTCGTACGGGCAAGGACGCCCCCTGGAAGGTCAACCGGCTTACTCCGCCCTCCTCCTAACGCCTTCAACCTCCAAGCACCCCACAGACAAAGGAAGAAAGCACATGAGCAGTACACAAACGGAAGTCCTGGCATTCCCCAAAATCACGGCCATCGTCCGTGAAAACGGAACCGCTGAGGTCATCGTGGCCGGGAACTCCCGCCACGTTCCCGCCGGAGATTCGGTGCAGGAGCTGCGCAGCAATGCCCTGGACGTTGTGGTTGGTGAGGCAAAGACGCTGCAACGCCCCGTTAGGGTCCGGATCGAAGATCCAGACGGGCACGGTGAACTGATCGTGCACCCTGATCACACGATTGAATCCGTGTCCTACGAAACCAGGCCCTCCCGCCGTCGGACACAGGCACCAAAGGCGACTCGCGAACCGGCTGCCCCTGCTGTGATTGTCACCGAGCCCGAAGCGGTGCCTGAAGCCGTCTCCGAACTCATAGAGCCTCCCGCACCCGAGCCGCCGCTAAACACGGACGAACCGGAGCCGGCGCCTACCCAACTTCAACCGGCCGCAGGAGAACCGGAAGTCCCGCAAGCTGAGTCCCCTGCTCAGTCAGAGTCCGGCACTGATACGGAAGCACCGACACGGCGCAGTTTGAAGGAAACCTCCTTCCTGGTCAGCGCACCGGTCCTGGAACCGGCCACACAGGGTTGGCGCGGGGCCCTGACCCGGCTGGGAATCCGGATGGCCCCCTCGGCCGAAGAACTCTCCGAACGTGAAGATATTCGCACCGTCAGCCAGCATTGGCCCGGTCCCCGCACCGTGGCAGTCGTGAACCGCAAGGGCGGAGCGAACAAGACTCCTACCGTTGTCATGCTTTCAGCCGTGCTGGCCCGTTACAGCGGTGCTGCCACCGTGGCCTGGGACAACAACGAATCCCAGGGAACGCTGGGCTGGCGGACGGAAAAGGGTTCCCACGACCGCAGCGTCCTGGACCTGATCGATTCCTCTGAATCCCTTCTCTCGCCTTCCACCAGCGCGGCTGAAATCGCGAAGTTCGTGCACCACCAGACCGGGGATAAATTCGACGTCCTGCGCTCGGACGAAAACGAGGAAGGCGACCACGAAGTCACCGCCGAAGAAGTGGACATCGCCCATCAGGTCCTGACCCGGTACTACCGGCTTGTGGTGATGGACTCGGGCAACACCGCACGTGCCGCTAACTGGCGCAGAATGATTGACCACACCAACCAGCTGGTGGTTCCTGTGACCGCTATTGAGGACCGGGCAGAAGCAGCCCGGCTGACGCTGCAAACCCTGGAATCCCGTGGTGGCCACAATGCCGAACTGGCCCGTAACGCCGTAGTGATCGTCTCCGAATCCACCGACGCCAAGCGCAGCATGAGCGGAGATGCCCTAAAGAGGGCCAAGGACGAAGCTCGACGCATTGCAGACGGGTTCGAACCGTTTGTCCGGTCCGTCGTGCGCATCCCCTATGACCCCGCCCTGGTCAACGGCCCCATCCGCTACGAAGCCCTCCAACCGGCAACACGGCGGGCTTGGCTTGCCGCCGCCGCTGCCGTAGCCAACGGCTTCTAGCTTCCAAAACACACCGGCCAAACCGGAAAGGAGGAACCATGCAACAGTCAATTAATCCCTGGATTACGAGACCCGTTTCAGCTGAGGACTCAGCAGAAACCCCGGCTATTCATATGCCCCCGGCAGCCGTCATCAGCACCCCGCTTGTGGGAATGGTTGAACCGGACGCAGCGGACCGTCTGGACCGCCGCACGATGACGGGATCGGCCTCAGTGTGGATCACAGGTGTCCACGGAGGATCCGGCGAAAGCAGGATCGCAGACATCATCGACGGCGCGCGGGGCACTGATCACTGCTGGCCCGTAGTGCCGGACGGGACCACCCCGCAGGCAGCTACCCCGCGGGTTCTGCTCGTCTGCCGGGCGGATATGCGGGGCTTGACCGCGGCCAGAAGCGCACTCACCCAGTGGGCCTCAGGAGCGGCGCCGGACGTTGATTTGCTCGGCCTCGCTGTCCTGGCGGACGCACCGGGGAAAACACCCAAAGAGCTGCGTGAGTTCGCCTCCATCGTCGGCGGCGGCGCTCCCCGGCTCTGGACTCTCTCCTGGGTCGAGTCCTGGCGGCTCGGCCACTCCACTACCGTTCCCGGGTCACGGGATTACCAACGATTCATCACAGACTTGGCCGCCCTGGCCACAGATAACCCCTCCAGCACCACCAAATGAAAGGTCTCACCATGAACACCATCTCCGCACTCGTCACCAGCGTCATCCCCAACCCCACGCCGACCGTTCCGGAAGAAGCCAAGGGCCTGCTCACCGTTCTGAACTGGGCCTCGGGTATCGGCCTGGTCCTGGGTGTTCTGGGTGTCATCATCGTCGGTATCACCATGGTCATCCAGCTCCAGCGCGGTGAGGGAGGACAGTCCATCGGCAAACTCGGCTGGGTCCTGCTGGGCTGCATCATCATCACCGGGGCGGCCGGCATCGTCCGCGCCTTCGTCTAAAGACCAGCACCAACAACGGAAGGTTCACGATGAGCCAGTCACCAGATAGCACCACCGAAACCAACCCGTTCACCAAGCCGGGTTTCATCATTTCCGCTGCCCTGGTAGTTGCCCTCATTGCTGCCGTAGTGGTCATCTTCCTGCTCCCCAAAGGGGAGGACAGTACACAGTCCGCTCCTGCCCCCACGGAGGCCGGCCACTCCGCTGTAGCCACTCCCGGCAAGTCAAAGGCAGCCGAAGACAGTGTCTGTGGGCTGCCGGCCAGTACGGAAACAGCCCTGGGAACGGCCCCAACGTCCAACTGGGAACTCGTGGACCGGATGGCAACACCCACCGACCCGGAAACCTTCGGCCCCGGTATGAGGGATGAGAGCGGCTTCCGGTCATGCTTCTCCAATTCCCCCACCGGGGCCCTGTATGCAGCAATGAACGTTGTTGCCCTTGGCTCAACGGGCTCACCGGACCTGATGACACAACTCTCAGAAAAGCTGTTGGTCCCTGGCGCTGGACGGGACGCGGCGATCAAGGATTCCAGCTCTGCCGTTGAGTCCGCAGAGGGCAGCTCTACCATCCAAGTGCGCGGCTTCATCATCAAGTCCTATACCCCTGCGGAGGCAGACATAGACCTTGCTTTTGAAACGAGTAAAGGACTCCTGGCCCGGATCAGCATGTCACTGCGCTGGATGGACGGAGATTGGAAGGTGAAGCCCGCCGATGACGGTTCACCTTATAGCGCCATGTCCCAGCTCAGTGATCTGAGCGGTTTCCTCCTCTGGTCCGGAGTCTGACATGTGCGCCATCGCGGAAGTCGGATGCCACGTAGAAAACGCCTTAGAGGGCTTGGTTGCGGATGCCTTGGAAAATATGGGGAAGGCCATTATGGAGGGCCTGAGCCAGATGGTGACCACACTGTCCACGTTCTGGGTGGAAACCCCGACAGTGAACCTTGCCGGTAATGAGGGAGGCTCCAGCCCCGTCGTTTCAGCCGTCAACGAAGAGCTGATGGTGTGGACCCTGTCTCTGGCGGTGTTGGCCGTGATCATCGGTGGAACCCGGATGATCTGGGAGCAACGCGGAGCCCCGCTGAAAGATCTTCTGCGCTCCCTCATCACCCTGACCCTGGTCACCGGGCTGGGAGTGAGCGTTATCTCGATCCTGGTCATTGCCGCAGACGCGTTCTCGGTCGCCATTATCAATAAATCAACGGACGGCAAGAGCTTCGCGGAGGCCATGACGGTCCTCACCACCATGGGAGATTCCGGCACAGCGATCTTCATCCTGATCATTCTCGGGCTAATCGGCCTGCTTGCCTCCATCGTTCAGATCGTTTTGATGGTCGTGCGCAGCGGCATGCTGGTGATCCTGGCGGGAATCCTGCCCACCACGGCAGCTTTCACGAACACGGAAATGGGAAAGCAATGGTTTCAAAAAGCCATCGGCTGGACTATCGCCTTCATCCTCTACAAACCCGCTGCAGCCATCGTCTACTCGGTCGCTTTCCTTCTCATGTCCTCTGACGGCGGGCTTATCGGGTCCATCACCGGATTTACGTTGATGATCGTGGCCCTGGCCGCGCTGCCGGCATTGATGCGCTTCGTGACACCCATGGTGGGCGCTGTGGCCTCAGGCGCCGGTGGCGGAGCCGCCGGAGCAGCCGTGGGGGCTCTGGCCACCGGGGCAGTCTCGATGGGCCGGATGGGCAGCGGCAAGGGCAACGCCGCGCCAACACCGCCCAGCAGCAAGGCCAGTTCCGAAAAGTCCGGTCCCACTGCTGAGGGCGCAAGCGGAACTCCGGGGTCCCGTGGCGGCGGAGGTCAACCAACACCGGGTTCCACAGGTCCGGCAGGCTCCAACGGCTCCACGGGTACAGGTACCCCCGGAACCTCTGGAGCTGGAGCAGGAGCAGGCAAGTCCGGAACCGCGGGTACCGCCGGAACAGCAGGAACCGCAGGAACGTCCGGAGCAGCAGGAGCCGGCAAGGCAGCAGCTGGCAGTGGAGCAGCCGCAGGACCTGCGGGCATGGCTGCAGGCGCTGCAATTCAAGTAGCTTCCAAAACTTCAGAAGCGGTAAAGACGACCGCACAGGATTCAACCGGGGAGGGCCCCAGTGGCAGCAATTAATTCCGAGTACAAAGAACCGTCCTACGGCAACTGGCGTGTGCCGCGTTCGGCCGGCCTGGGCAATCTTGGTGCTATTGGTACCGGCATCGTCATGGCCGGGCTCCTCGCCGGGATTATCTCCTTCGCTATCTGGGGACTCTTCCACGGCCTGGCGGTCCTGGCCTTCGCAGGACTGACCGCGTTGCTGCTGACGGTCAAAGACAAGCACGGCCAGTCGGTGGTGGACCGTTTCGGAACACGCATGAGCTTTCGCCTCTCCAGGTCATCCGGAACCAACTTGTATCGTTCCGGGCCTCTGGGCGTGACGAAGTGGGGCCTGTATCAGCTGCCCGGACTCGCCGCTAAATCCACCCTGTATGAGTTCAAGGACTCCTACAACCGTCCCTTCGCACTGCTGCATGTGCCTAGTACCAGCCACTACACGGTGATCTTCTCCACCGAACCGGACGGAGCCTCCCTGGTGGACCCGGAGCAGGTCGATGCCTGGGTGGCGAACTGGGGCGGCTGGCTCGGAGGGCTCGGGGATGAGGCCGGCCTCGAGGCCGCAGCGGTGACGGTGGAAACGGCCCCGGACTCCGGGTACCGGCTGCGCAACGAAGTGGAAATGAACATCGACCCCAAGGCCCCGGAATTTGCTCAGGCTGTTCTTCGCGAAGTAGTCCGGACATATCCGGAAGGCTCGGCAACGGTCCGCGCCTGGGTGTCCCTGACCTTCAATGCGTCTCTGCGGGCGGGAACGAAGAAGCGCACACCCGAAGAGGCAGCCCGCGATATTGCCTCCCGCATTCCCGGGCTGTCGTCACGTTTGCAGTCCACCGGTGCCGGTATTGCCCGGCCCATGTCAGCGCAGGAACTCTGCGAGGTCGTCCGGATCGCTTACGATCCTCCCGCCGCGTTGATCATTGATGAAGCCCATGCAGCAGGCTCCCCGGTGTCCCTGACCTGGGGAGAAGTCGGTCCGACTGCAACACAAGCCAGCTGGGATGACTACCGGCATGACAGCGCCTTCTCAGCCTCCTGGACGATGACCGGCGCTCCGCGCGGTTCGGTGAACTCCTCTGTTCTGTCCCGTCTCCTGGCACCGCACGGAGACATTGACCGCAAGCGGATCTCGCTGCTGTACCGCCCGATGGATTCCGCCCGGGCCGCTGCCGTGGTGGAACGCGATCAGAACAATGCCAACGTCCGCGTCACCTCCGGCAACCGTCCCTCGGCCCGTGCACTTGTTGATGCGCGTTCGGCGGGGCAGACCGCTCAGGAAGAAGCTCAGGGGGCGGGCCTGGTCAACTTCGGCATGGTTGTCACCGCCACGGTCACTGACTGGGAACGGCTCTCGGATGCCGTTGCGGCAGTGGAGCAGACGGCTGGCACCGCCCGCGTGCTGCTGCGCCGGGCCTACGGTGCTCAGGACACAGCGTTCGCGGCGTCGCTGCCGCTGGGACTGGTGCTGCCCAAACACAGCATGCTGCCCGCCGAAATCAAGGAGGCTCTGTAATGGCCCGCATGAAACTCTTCGCCCGTCAGTCCAAGCACGGTGCCGAATTGGCATCGAAGAAACCGAAGAAGGAACGGACCCAGCAGGTCCGCCAGCCCGGCCCCGGAGCCCGCGGCTGGCCCGGCCGCGGCGGGGGCATGGCCCGGCTTGTTCCTTCGGTGAAGGAGTATCGCGGAACCACGGTTCAGGTGTGCGGACTGTGGCCCTTCTCCTCCGGCGCCTCCTCACCCATGATCGGTGTCCCCCTGGGCCGGCATGAGGAAACGCAGGCCACCGTCTGCTGTGATCCGATCAGCTGGTTCCAGCGGGCACGGCTCATCTCCAACCCTTCAGCTTTCATCCTGGGCAAGCCCGGGCTGGGAAAATCCACACTGGTGCGCCGTATGGTCATCGGCCTCTCCGGCCAGGGTGTTCACCCCCTGGTTCTGGGAGACCTCAAGGGCGAGCACATCAAGGCTGTGCAGGTTCTGGGCGGGCAGGTCATTTCCCTGGGCCGCGGCACCGGGTACCTGAACATTCTCGATCCCGGCCAAGCTGTGGAAGCGGCGCAGCTGCTGGAAGATCACGGCCACCCGGATGCCGCCGCCCGCGTCCGTGCCGACGCCCACGGCCGCCGGCTCAATATGGTGGTCTCCCTGATCACCATTAGCAGGAACAACCCTCCCACGGACCAGGAACAAACGATTCTGGACCGGGCACTGCGGGTCCTGGATGAGAAGTTCGTCGGGATTCCTGTGTTGAAAGATCTTCTGGACGTCATCGTGTCTGCGCCGGACGAGGTGCGTCAGGTGGCCTTGGACCGGGGCGATATGAATGTCTATTTGAACGAAACCAGGGCTTTGGAAGCAACACTGCTGGGTTTGACCGGCGGCGGGAAGCTGGGAGAAATTTTCTCCCGTCAGACCACTAATCCGATGAAGCGGGACCGGGCCGTGGTGTTTGATGTGTCCAACATTGACGAGACCGAAACCGATTTGCAGGCCGCAGTCCTGCTGGCGTGCTGGTCCTACGGCTTCGGAACAATCAACGTCGCCAACGCCCTGGCCGATGCCGGCCTGGAGCCGCGCCGGAACTACTTTGTGGTCCTGGATGAGCTGTGGCGGGCGCTGCGGGCAGGGAAAGGAATGGTTGACCGGGTGGATGCTCTGACCCGGCTGAACCGGGCAGTGGGAGTGGGCCAGATCATGATTTCCCACACCATGTCCGACCTGCTCGCGCTGCCGGCTGAAGAGGACCGAATGAAGGCCCGCGGATTCGTGGAGCGCTCCGGGATGGTCATCTGCGGGGGCCTGCCAGCCTCGGAGATGGCTCAGCTGACTGAAGCTATCCCTCTGTCGCGCCAGGAACAGCAAAAACTCATCTCTTGGCAGGATCCGCCTGCGTGGGACTCACGCGGAACCGAAGTCGATCCTCCCGGACGCGGAAAGTTCCTGATCAAAGTTGGCGGCCGCCCCGGCATTCCCGTCCAGGTGGGACTGACATCGATGGAGACCGGAGCTGACGGTGTGAACGACACCGAAACGAAGTGGCATGCACAGGCCGAATCCTTGTTGGAGCCTGTGGCTGCCGATGTTGCCATGGAAGGAGGCACGCTGTGAGTGCACCAAACCGCAAAGGCGCAGGAGACTTCATTGAGGGCATTCTTTTGTTCTCAGTTATTGGCGTGATCGTTGTTGTTCTGGGAGGCGGATGGGTCTCCGCGCACTGGGGTTCGTCATTGGCCGGTATCGCGGCCCCGCCCTCGCATCCGGTGGACCTCATCGTGGGGCTGGCCAAGCAGGAGGTTCAGTGGCCGGAACAGGCAACCTATATTGCCACTGGTATGGGGGCCCTTTTTCTGCTCCTTGTGGTGTTCGTCGTGCTGGCGACGGTTCGATTCAGGAAGAAACGTACCCGGGTCGATAAGGCTGCTGCCCACATGGGCCGGGGAAAGGACCTGAACCATCTGTCCACCAAAGGCGCGAAAGCCACCGCTGAGCGGCTGGGCGTGGTGGAGTCAGCGGGTGTTCCGCTCGGACGAACCGTGAACGGAAAACGGCCAATGTGGGCGTCCTGGGAGGACATGCTGATTCTTATTGCCGGTCCGCGGACAATGAAAACAACGTCCTACGCTGTACCGGCGATCCTGGAGGCACCGGGCGCGGTCATAGCAACATCGAACAAGCGCGACATCGTCGATGTAACCCGCTCGATCCGCAGCGAGGTGGGAGAGGTGTGGGTATTTGATCCGCAGGGCGTAGCTGAGGAGGAGCCCACCTGGTGGTGGAACCCCCTGAGCTATGTGAAGGACGAAGCAACTGCCGCGAAACTAGCCACTCACTTCTCTGCCGGGTCACGGGAGCCGGGCGCTAAACCGGATGCCTATTTTGATACTGCCGGACGGAACCTGCTCAAGGCGTATCTGCTGGCAGCTGCACTGGATCAAAAACCGATCACACAGGTCTATACCTGGCTCACCAAACAAGCCGATGACCGCCCCGCTCATATCCTGCGGGAACACGACTATGAGATGCTCTCCGATACGGTCATAGCCCGGTTGCGGGAGCCGGAGAAACAGCGGGCCGGTGTGTTCGGCACCGCGCTGGAGATGGTGTCTTCCCTTACTGACCGCAACGTCGGCAAGTGGATTACGCCGGGCCCCGGTCCTCACCGCCCCGAATTTGAACCGGAGATGTTCGTCCGTGGCCGCGGCACCCTATACAGCCTCTCCCGCGAGGGGGAAGGCACCGCAGGACCTTTGGTCACCGCCCTGACGGTTGCCGTAGTCGAAGCAGCAGAACAGTACGCAACCTCTCAGCCTGGGGGCCGACTAAAACGTCCTCTGCTTGGGGTCCTCGATGAGGCTGCGAACGTCTGCCGGTGGAAGAATCTTCCTGATCAGTACAGCCACTATGGTTCCCGTGGCATCATCCTCATGACCATCCTGCAGTCCTGGTCACAGGGTGTGGAGGTCTGGAATGTGGAGGGAATGCGCAAGCTCTGGTCAGCCTCGAACGTAAAAATCTACGGTGGCGGTGTCTCAGAGGTACAGTACCTCGATGAGTTGTCCCGGTTGATCGGCCAGTACAGCTACATCAATGTTTCGCGCAGCTCCGGGAAATCCGGCCGCTCCAGCTCACGGCAGGAAAACAAGGACGAAATTCTCTCCGTCTCTGACTTAACCTCCTTGCCGCGCTTCCGTGCGGTGCTGCTGGCTTCCGGCGCTCCGGCCACGATGATCTGGACCATTCCATGGATGAACGGTCCCCACTCCGAACGGGTCAAAAAATCCCTGGCATCTCATGGGCAGGTGGAACGCGGCCGCCTCGATCAACCTTTGCCCGTTGAGAGGAGATAGAGCGTCATGAGTGAGTTCACCAGCGAATTTGAGCATGGTTTTGACGACGACTCCGATTCAGCCGAAACAGATCCAGCTACCGAAGGCCCCCGGGAAGAGCCGGCGGAACTGCTCTATTCGAATCCGCTGGAGTTCTTCGTTAATGTGCTCGGCCCCTCTTATGTCCGTGAGGTCAACGGAGGCTCTGAGTTCGTTTGGTGCCCGCAGTGGTACAAACACGTTGAAGGGCTCTCCCGCGTGGAAACGATATGGCGTGCCTGGGAGCATCTGCGAGCTGAGGGCGCGTTGGGGCTAAGCACCTGGTGGCTGAACCACGCTGACCCTCATATGAGAGTCCTCATGGCACCAAATGGTCCCTTCAAAAAGTGCATCTATGACGGCCACGCAGCGCGCCCGGAATTGGCTTCACTTCCTCACATTGAACCTGAAGAGTCGCTGTATCCGTAGGAGATTCAAAGTCATTCCCGTAGGATCCATAACGAAGGTACCCGCTCTGTCTTCTATCGAATGGGGTTTGATAATGAAGAAACGTGGAAATATTTTTACCGCAGCTGTAGCAGGTCTCTTCCTCAGCACGGGAGCAATAATGGCGGCCGCACCAGCTCACGCAGACTCCAGAACTTACCAAACATCGAGCACTTCCAACACTCAATGCGCGGCTCAACTACGAGCCGCAGTGCAAGCATATGGCCGCGACCAAGTAGCTTCGATAACTCCTTGTACCTGGAACAAATACCAGCGCAAGTACATCGGCAGCTTCCTGTACCACTACAACATGTGAGACCGCTCATCTCCTGAATTTTTCACAAAGAGAGGCCCCGCCGACGGTGGGGCCTCTCTTTGTGAAAAATTGTGCCCGGGCTAGCGTTCCAGCCCACCGCGTTCGATGGTCCTTCCCCTCGAAGGGCTCTTCATCTTAGAAGTCTTACCCAACGTCGCCTCCGCGGCCACGGCTGCGCTCGGTGGTGTTCCCTGGTGTCTGTCAGCCAACAGACGGGCGTTGACGGCTTCCCGGTCGGGATGGCCCTCAAGACTCTTGGCGAGTTGTTCACGCCGCTCCGCAGAGTCATAGGCGGGCGCTGCCGGAGCACTGGCACGTGCCTGGTCCACGCGGTTCGCACCGGCTGCCGCAGCGCCGGATAGTACTTCGTCACCGCGGGCTGCGGCGGCTTTGGAACGTTCACTCTCGGCCTGCTGACGTGCCAACTGGGCCTGAGCTAGGGCTGAGGAAACGTCCTGTTCGGTGGCTCCGGGATTGTCGACGTCGATGCCGTAGCGATCCTGCACCTGACGCCTGATGGTTTCCGCATGCTCGGCCGCCACCGGGTCGTAGCCTTTCCACGCTTCTGCCGTTTCGTGGGCGCGTTCGATCATCTCCGGCGTTGCTTTGTCCCACCAGTCATCCCGGCCTACCGGGTCGAGCTGGGCGCGGGCTGCAGCCTGAGTGGCATTGAACCGGTCCTGCAGGTCCCTGGCCTTTCCTTCTTCTGCCTGCTGGATTCTGCGCTGTTCCTGTTCGCGCAGCCGGGCAAGCTGTTCCCCGATCCTTGCGGCTGCCATGAGACCAGTGCGAAACCCGCCTCCCACGGCTTCTTCGATCCCATCCGATTCACTCATGAGCTATCCCCTATCTCTCGATCCCTCGTTGGCTCTCGTGCTCCGGCCCTTGCACCGGTCCTGTATGCACCGTTGGCTGACTGCGTGTCAGTGATGCCGGCAGCGGTGATCCTTCACGAGCACGTCCAGCAACCAGACGTGCTCTCAGGGTTTCCTCATCCAGTCCCGGATGCTGTTCGCGCAGTTGCTCCAGGGTCATTGGTTCGGCCTTGACCGTGTGTTTGGAGGCGCTGGCCTCAACGGCCTTCGTCGCCGCGATGACTGACGCCGACAAGTTTCTAACCCGGTTGAGGTCTGCGGTGGCTTTATGCATGTCGTGGATGGCCTTAGCGGTGGCCGCGAGCTGCCGAAACATCAGCGCATACGCAGCCCGGTCGCTTTTCGAAGTCGCAGCCAACAAAATCATGGTCGCTCCCCTGGCGGAGACTGTTCCGGCCTTTGGAACCGCCGGCGGATACCGGCGCAACTGCGCCGACCTTGCCAGCTCATGTGAGGCCTCAGCCAATGGCCCCGGGGTCGTTTCGATCCTCTTAGACCAGGCACCAAACGCTGCTGACGTTTCCCGTGCAGCAAGGGCCCACGTCTGGTGATCGGTGTACGGGGTGGAGGCCAGTTTCGTGCGCAGCTCCCCTACCTCGTTGGCGTGCTTTTCCCACAGCTCCGCGCTCGGGGTTAGTGTCTCTCTTCCCGGTGCAACAACACGCTTGTTCCGACCTGCGGCCGTCCATTCATTGACGGCTTCCGTGGCATTCTCCGGGGTACTCTCCCAACCCTCGCGCAGCTTCGGCAGGCTCAGATCCCGGCCCATCGAGTTACCGCCGTACCAAATCGCCCGCTCACCTCTAGAGGGACGCTGAGCGACTGAGTATCCGGTCACGACGTCAGACCGGCCTGCTGCAAATCGGGGCCGGACCAGCAGTCCCTCCTGGCGTGCGCGACGTACAAACTCCGCCTCAGTGGCAGAGGCCGTGGCGCACACACGCACAGTCCTGGCAACACTGTGGCGTTCAACTTCCGGCTTCCCCTGGCGTCTGGCTTTCTCCTGCTCCGCTGGCTTGAAACCTCGTTCGGCGCGGATGGAACCCAGCTCGTTCAGTCCGTACTTTTTCTCCAGCTCACGCGAGACTTGCTGGGACTTGTACTTGGATTTCCAGTCGTTCCACTTCGTCCCGTCATCCCTCACCATTGAGGCCACAATGTGGATGTGGTCGTTGCCGTTTTTACTGACGCCGTGGCGCACCGCAGCCCAGCGTGCAGGCGCCTTCCCGCTTTCCTCTGTAAACCCCATGGCAGTCATGTAGTCGTTGGCTACGTCGCCCCACTGCTGGTCAGTGAGCTTGCCTTCCTCTGCACTGAGGCTGAGCGAGCAATGAAAGACGTGTCCGCCGTCAACCTCCGTACCGTAGAACTGTTTGGCCCGGTCAAGACTGTTGGCAATGTCCAACGCCGAATCGCGGTTGAGTTCGCTGTCGTCATGCCAAGCCATGAGCGCTGCATCACCGGCCACAAGATGAGGCTCCTCATGTTCGTTCGCCCGGCCCGGTCCGGCAAGGTAAACCATAAGTCCGCTCATGCGATCACCCTGGGTGATATTGGGTATCACTGCTCTACCGTCCGGCCATCTCGGCAAGCAGACGATCAACCCGGTAAATCACGCTCTTGGCGTGGGCAATGGAAGCCGCTGCGTCTGCCGGAATCTCCCCGGTGCTGTTGGCATGACGCGCAACCTGGTTGACGTTGTTCGCCACGGTCCCGACAAGCCGTGCGAGGTTGGAAAGCTCCATGAACTGATCCCGCCGCTCCGACGGGGTTTCGTCCGATTCACTCAGTGCAGACTCAACCAATAACCGGACCACGGTTACGCGATGCCTTCCAGCGATCTGTACTAGCTGGGCTTCTTCTTCGGGGCTGACTTTGACGATGTGGCGATGCAATCTGCCGCCCGGAACATTGGCACGACGGCGGCGCGACTTCCAACCGGCGATGCCCTTGCTCTCACTCATCCGATGTCCCGCCCTTCAATGCCAGCGCAGCGAACCCGGGAATCCGGGGACCACACTGACGAGTGTGCCGCACTCGACGCATCAAGTCGAGGGCCGAGCCGACTTAGGTCACCTAAATTCCCAGCTTGCTCCGTCTGGGTCTCCGCACGCTGTTTTCTCTTGGCCAAGTGCTGCGCTGCATTCTGACGCTTCGCGCCTGGATCTTATTGACCGGCTGCGCCGTTTCGTTTCGGCTGTGGATCGTACTGCCCGCCCTTCTCTTGGCAAGTCTACCCAGGCGGCTTTCGCGGCATATCCTCACTCGCAAGCTCGCTCCGGTATTCCACGGACCCCCTGCTCCAACCTGCCAATTCACTTCGCGGCCAAGTAGTAAAGGACTTGCCGAAAGGAACGGTGGCAAAGATGGAAAACGCGGAGCAGCGATTGGCCCTCGCCCACCATGGCCGTGACAAACTAGACGATTTGATTCAAGACCGAAAGCACGGTCAGATGCACCGGTTTACTGCCAAAGTCGTGTCGCTTATAGTGCCGCATAGACATACGCGAGGTTAGGCTGGGGACATGGCAAACATCAGCATTGAACAGACACAAGAACAAGCGCGGGCACTTCTGAATTCACGTATTGAATCCGTCACCGCCCTGGTCAAGGCACGCCAGCACGTGGCCGACCTCAAAGAGCAACTCGCCAAGGCAGAAAAGGATGACAAACGCGCATATGTCCGTGCCACCAAAGACGGATGGAGCGCCGACGAACTGAAGAAGCTTGGGCTGGAAAATACAGCTGCCGGCCGACGTCGTTCAGCGACTCGCAAGACTGCAAGCCAGGAACAATCGACGCCGCAAACGAACGAACCTGACGCCACCGAAGCGTGACCCGAGATAGCAAGGGTTGATCAACCATTGGAGACAGAATGAGCGGCTGCCGCAGTTCTAGCGACGCCCTTCTCAGGAGCATGATGTTTGTTATGCGCGGCGTTAAGTGTTGAAAGCGTCATGGGACAGGTGACTGAATTCTTGACCATCGAGGCCAGATTCCTCGATATGTTCTACCCAAGCGCTGACCTGGATCGCTTCTACGGCATATCGTCCGGACCCTACTTATGAGCGCGGTGGAGTCGGCTTGGAACATCATTCAGCATCGAGCTGAAAGTGCGTATCTCTTCGTCGCATCTCTCCTGAGCCTCGCTACAGGTTACGGCCAGATTTTACGTCCCGTCGAAGTATTGTCCTCTCCCAATAACACCAGCCTCTCCCCCGCACTTCGGACCTTCGCTGCTGTTTCCGAATTCCTCACGGGTCACCAGTGGTCCTGGATTCAGAACACTTCACTGTGGGTTACCGAACGTTCTGAGGTTTTGCATCTCGCAGCAGCTTTCTTGCTGGTAGGAGCGGGTGGTGTGATCGGTTGTCAGGGCAGTGACTCACTGAAAACAAAGGCCAGCGCAACACTGATCCTTAGCTGGGTCCTGGTGGTCGCCACCGGGGGCATGAGCTTCGGCATCTGGGCTTTTTTGGTAGGCCTGTTTGTCTTCGCTTCACTTGTCCATATGCCAAACGGTGCCAAGTACTTTGGTCAGCAGATCTCGGTGGTCGTTGTCTCTGTGGCTGTCGCCGCCCTGTACAGCGTCCTTCTCGTTTTCTCTTGGCTCTTTGGAAGGATCGGCAGCAAGGAATCCGGTCCGAGAGTGACACGGGTCAACTGATCAGACGCAGTGGGACGTCAACAGGCATTCCTAGATCAATCATTCCGGGGGTGAAGATGCGCCCGTTCTCCGCCGTGGTCGAAGATGCTCAGAATCTCAACCGGTCCGTCGTGTGCAGCAACATGGTGCGGGACCATGGTGGAGAACTCCGCGGCCTGCCCCTCGTGCACCAGAATGGTGCGGTCCCCGAGCATCAGTCTGACGGTTCCAGACAATACGGTGAACCACTCGCGGCCTGGATGCACGCTACGGTCGATGTCGGCCAGGGAGCGTTCGGCTGTGATGCGCATCTTGGCCACGGTGGTGCCGTTCGCAGAGTGCTCGCGCGAGAGCAGCCAGCTGGTCAATCCTTGTTGGTGTTCGGGCTCGGGGCGGATGACGACGTCCTCATCCGTTGTGGGCTCGACCAGCTGATCAAGTGTGGTGCCAAGCGCCTTGGCCAGGGGTACCAGCTGGTCCAGGGCAATCCTGCGATGTCCTGTTTCAATGCGGCTCAGTGTGGAGGGGCTTAGGAAGCAGCGTGCGGCAAGTGCATCCAGCGACCAGCCCTTGGCCAGTCGCAAGCCCTTGATGCGTTGGCGTATTACGGTATCCATGGAAAGTTCTTGCGTCATACGCAAGAGTGTATGCCATTGAGGCATTGCTTGGTTACGCTTGATCCATGACTACTGAGCATTCACATGGACACCACCACGGTCACCAGCAGGGTCGGCCCAACGAGCCCCAGCAGTCGCACGAACCGGGTCTGGCGGAAACGCTGGACCTCGATGCCCTGCTGCTACACGAGCATCTGCAAGAGATCTTCGACTGGACGGCCAAACACCAGCCGGTTCCGGGCACCATTGTGGATCTGGGCGCGGGAACGGGCACCGGAACCCTCGGCCTGACGCGAACCTTTCCCCAGGCCAGCGTCGTGGCCGTCGATCAGTCCGAGTTCATGCTCGCTCACCTAGCCTCGGCGGTTGAGAAACACCAGCTGTCGGACCGGGTTTCCACCCTTCAAGTGGACCTGGATGCCACATGGCCCGAACTTGCCGACATTGACTTGATTTGGGCGGCATCCTCAATGCACCACATGAGCGACCCGGCCAACATCTTGAAACGGATCGGCAGGACGCTGGCGCCGGAAGGCCTGCTGGTGGTCGTGGAAATGGATACTCTGCCGCGCCACCTGCCCGATGACCTTGGATTCGGCGCCCCGGGGCTCGAACAGCGCCTCCACGAGGCGGTGGCGCTTGCTGGCTGGAACGCGCACCCGGATTGGGCACCGGCCATACGGAAAGCTGGAATGGAGATCGCCGAACAGCGCACCTTTATTTATGACACGGATGTAAACCGGGAACTGATTGCACACAACGCCCAGAGGTTCCTCTCCAGGATGCGCACCAGCCTGAAAGACACGCTGCCAGCGGAGGACCTTGCCACCATCGACCAATTGCTTGATCCCCAGGGCCAGCGGTCCTTGACCAGACGCACGGATCTGTCAATGCGCGGGAGCCGCACCGTGTGGGCCGCACGTCCGGGGCGCTAAGCTCCCTCGCACCTCAAGGGCCCGGCGGGGCTTGCGCGGACGGCTTGGCGCGCACACGGATGCGCTTGCCCCGGGACCCGAGCAAGCTGAGGAAAACCACCCCCGAAGTCGGCCCGCGCAGACAGAGGCGGTACCTGCCCTAATGCGAACCGCCCCTCAGAGACCCTCGCGGGTTCAAAGATCACCCTTCTCGGATCGCTATTCGGCCGGAATCACATGCTGGGAGGCAAGAATCCCCTTCCGGTGCCATGGCCCAGCAGCAAGATCATCATCTCAAACTAGCGTCGGCACAAAGCGCGGCGAGCAACTCGACTTGGAGCACCTCACATGGAAATGCAGACAAAGAACTATGACGTGGCAATCATTGGTGGCGGGGCCGCTGGGCTCAGCGCCGCACAGGCGCTGGGAAGGTCGAGGCGTTCGGTTGTTGTCATCGACGCGGGCGAACCACGCAACGCACCAGCGGCTGCCATGCACAACTTCCTCTCCCGCGACGGAATGAACCCACTGGAACTGCTCAAGGAAGGGCGCGCTGAACTCGTCAAATACGGCGTCGAGGTGATCAACACCCGCGCATTGGACAGCCGCCGCAGCGACTCCGGATTCACCATCAGTCTTGGCAACGGCACGGAAGTCTCGGCGCGGCGCCTCATTCTTGCCACCGGGTTGAAGGACCAGCTGCCCAACATTGCCGGTCTTGCCGAACACTGGGGCAACGACGTGCTGCACTGCCCGTACTGCCACGGCTGGGAGGTCAAGGACCTGCGTCTCGGCGTCCTCGACAGCGCCATGGCGATGCACCAGGCGCCGATGTTCACCCAGTGGTCCAAGCATGTCACCCTGTTCAAGGACCCGAACAAGGTGCTTGGTGCCGAGGAACTGGAACAGCTGGAAGCACTGGGTGTGGAAGTCGTGGAAGCGGAAGTTACCGCTGTGCTCGGCGAGGAGGGCTCCGTGCGGGGCGTTGAACTCAGCGACGGAACGCAACGTGAGATCGACGCGTTGGTCATCATGCCGAACTTCGACGTCGATGTCTCCTGCGTGAAATCTCTTGGGCTGGTGACGCAGGAGCACGTCTCGGGCATCGGCCGGCACATACCCGTCGATGATGGTGGCCAGACCGAGGTGCCGGGGCTCTGGCTTGCAGGAAATGTCGCCAACCCCATGGCCCAGGTCATCATGGCCGCCGCCGACGGGCTCGGCATGGGCCTCAGGGTGAATGCCGACCTCATGCAGGAAGAGTTCGCCCATAAAGTGGCCAAGTTGCGCATGAAAAAGGCAGCGGTCCAGGGTGCAGGGTCAGCAACAGCAAACTAGCTACCACAGTTCCCTGAAACCCCGTAGGAGCGGCGAGCTTCCGAGGCCAACGGCTGGGAAAGCGAGTGTCATGGACGGCGTCTCTTCCCTCCTGCCCTTGGACGTGCTGGGCCGGGGAATATCGCCCGCGGCCCAGCACGGTTTCCCAGGCCGCCCAGCTCTGCGCACCTATCTTAGTTTCAGGAGTCTCTCCCCGTCTGGCCGTAGCTCACCCTTGGGGGAAACATGGCGGTAGAGGGTTTGCCGGGTGACACCCAGTTCCTGGCACAGGGCGCCGACCTTGGTTTCCTTGTGTCCCATGGCGGCCATCGCGAGGCGGACCTTGGCCGGGGTCATCTTGTAGGGCCGGCCTCCGGTGCGTCCGCGGGCACGGGCCGACGCCAGTCCCGCGACGGTCCGCTCGGAGATCAGCGCGCGTTCGAACTCGGCCAGGGCGGCGAAGATCCCGAAGACGAGCTTGCCGGAGGCCGTGGTCGTGTCGATGGCCGCCCCCTCGCCGGTGAGGACCTTGACCCCGATGCCGCGCTCGGTGAGGTTGTGGACGGTGTTCACCAGGTGGCGCAGGTCCCGGCCGAGACGGTCCAGTTTCCACACCAACAGGGTGTCGCCGGAGTTCATGCCCTTGAGGCAGGCTGCCAGCTGCGGCCGGTCGTCCTTCTTCCCGGAGGCTTGGTCCTCGTAGAGTTTCAACGGGTCGACCCCCGCGGCCAGGAGCGCATCGCGCTGCAGGTCGGTGCTTTGTGACCCGTCCGTCTTTGAGACGCGCATATATCCAACGAGCACACCCGACACCCCTCATCATTTATACGTTCGTTTAAGTGACATACCGCTTCCGAAGCGAACTGGAATCAGAATATGTCACTTAACCCGTCATTTATTCTAAGTCATGCAAAGGGCTACTGATTCACTGTTTGTGACAAGAAGCAGAGCGGCAGGTGAAGCTCGGCGAAGGTTTCCAGGCAACGGCCCACGGATTCTTCACTTCTGCATCCGTACCGTGCGAAGTCGTAGAGCTTCCCACGGAGCATCTGGCATGGCCGACGTGCCCGGCTCACGAACGTGTGTAGATTCTGCACCGACTCCCCTACCTCCCTTGGTGTGCAGAGGAGTAGCAAGCAACAACCACATGAGTGCAGAGGAGTACGGAAAAACCGGTGTTCAACACTCGTCTGCACGACTGCGAGAACAAGAGGCCAGCCGTGCAGGCGAGTATGGAAAATGACACACTGTCACTGTCTCGCGCGAGTGTCTCTCATCCCGTAGGTTGAAACACATGCTGGCTGGGGAATGTTTGGGACGGCTGCCCACGGCCCGCCGAACAGGATGGCAGTCCGGGCCGAACTGACCCACCTTCCCGGCTGCTCCGGCACATCAGGAGCGGTAGAATTCAGGCTCCAACGCGCGGGCGAACCCTGGGGGAACAATGGGAGCAACCACACAGGGCGCTGATCACTTCGGCTGGTTGAAGCAGGCCGGAGCGGCTGCGCTAGCGGGTGCAGTGGCTATCGTGCCTCTGTATTTCGTTCTCCTGAATGACCGGGACCTCCAGCGGACCGAACTGGGCATAGCTGACCAGCACGCAGCGTATACAGATTTTCTCAATGCCGCAGATGCCGCCGTTATACCTCGGTACATCACCTGGGCGCATATTGAGGATGAGTTGGGACAAGCGAACCCAAGCGATGTTGATGCTCTGCACGAAGAAATATTGCGGAACATCCAAGTTCTGTTCCCCGACCAAAGCGAGAGCGCGCGAACATTCCATGAGTCCGCCACCCGCCTCCGCCTCGTTATTCCGGCCGATGATGCTCACCTGATTTCTGCCCTGAGCGGCACCCTGTCCCCCGAAGTCGGGGACCGGACGCCGCCCGAACTTCTCACCGACTACACCAACGCCAAGCTCGCCCTGGTAAACGAATTCCGGTCCGATGTCCTCGGGCAAGGTGACCTGCCGGATGATGAGGCACACCAAATGAATCGCCAAACTTTGGAGAATTAGGCGGGAAGTGCAGCTCCTGCCGGCAGCGAGTGGCGCTGCTGATGCCCTGAGGGATCTTTCAGAGCCCGTCGAAAAATAGGACAGTCACTTAGGCGTTTCACCTCTGCAGCGAGCTCGGGGTACATCGGTCGCGAGGATATGACCTGAGCGGCGAACCAACGACACACAGCGCCCAACAAAAGACACCACCATACACTTCTCATAAGAGGCTGAATGCACCTCCACTAGGTGCTCGCAGCCTCTGCCTGTTTCTCAGAGAAAAAAATGAAAAATGAACCTCAATAAATCCATCACTGCACTCACCGTCACTGCCCTGCTAGGTATCACCGGTTGCTCGACCAATGCGCCGGAAACTGTGAAAGCCCCTGCTGTAGAGTCAGCGGCGGAATCAGAACCGTCAGCGACAGCAACGGAATCAGCTGCCCCGGCCGCCGAGCGGTCCAAGCGCGGCAACCTGGTCAAGGATGTCGGGGGTCAACCTCAATGGAATTCACCACGAAGGAGGCGCTGGCGCGCCTGCTCGGAGCGGGCCGCAAGCGGCCCTTGCGCGCTGACGCGCGCTAAAAACAGCGGGTGGCAGCAGTTCTGAGCGGCCCGTTGGTCGCGGGGAAACGGTTGGCTAACGCACTCATGGCGCAGCTTCCAGCCCGCTGGGCTAACCGGTGAGGAGAGGAGCGCACGGATCCGCGCCTCCCAGCGTGGCCGGGCTCTTTCCTAGGACGGAGCGTGCCACCCAGCGCCGGCACCGCCCAGCCCGCCGGCACCACCCGCAGCACCCCCCCCGCTCCCCCAGGCAACCGCCGGCCCGCCGGCCCTCCGGCCCCGACCGGCCCCAGCTCGAAACCCCCAGACCAACCGCCGGCCCCTGCCGACCACCACACCCAGGGGACAAGACGACCCAGAGAACCCCACCACCGCGGCGCCACAGCCCCCACCAGGGCCGCAGCGAGGCGCCACAGCACACCACACAGAGCAACCACAGAGCCGCAGCAGCCAGCCCGCGGAAACAACCAGGGGCACACCAGCCGGTAGCGAAGGCAGCAGGACAGCCCGCCAGCACCGCCGGAAATCACAGAAGCAGTAGAAGTAGTAGAAGTAGTAGAACCAACAGTGCGCCAAAACCCCGGCGTTACACCCCCCATGTAGGGGTTACGCCCACTGATACAGAAGTCCGGCGCGTTTCAACTACGAAATGGCATTTTCTAGCCTGTCGCTTCCTGGTATTTGTTTTAGAGTCGCTAAAACTTTAGCGCCGTC